>CAYTVK010000167.1:0-5222 GCA_964441725.1 uncultured Candidatus Bathyarchaeia archaeon
GAAGTTTTCCAAGGCTCTCTCTGTGAAAACCCCATAATATGCATTTTTTGGTATCTTCTTTTCTCCGAGAAGATCGGATTCACTGCGAAAAGCTGGCATATGAAAGCATTGAGAGAATATAGTTTAAACCTTCACACGCTGGACAGTTGATCTCTTGAACCGTGATTTGCGAGCACAACCTAATAATGATCAAACAAATTCCTAATTAACGGATTTTCCAGTCATTAGTTTTATTATTTTCCCGAATTTACGAGTATCCCACGCCCAGTCGAGCGAGTAATAGATGAATTTACCATCTCGCCTCTTTTTCACTAAGCCCACGTTTTCCAGCTTCTTAATATGATATGTGAGATTCGGTTGAGTTGATTTGATTGCGGCGGTTAGTTCGCAGTTGCACATCTCTCTGAAGCTCAGTAGATATAGTATTTGGAGCCTTTTTTCATCCGATAAACTCTCAAATATTTTCATGAGTCTCGGTAGCTCCTTGTCTAGGAAGTATGCTTCGGCTGCTTTTTTCAGCTCTGATTCTTGTTCCGTTGTGTCCGTTAAGTCACAGAAATGGGTCTCTAGTAGTTTCTCTAATCGTTTTTCGGCAGAGGCCAACCTTATCATTCTCTAAACAAACAATACATAAACACTTTTAAAAACGTTTATATGTTATATTTTGACTAAGACATTAAAATAGACGGCGATAAAAATGCCAGAGAACACAAATATCGACGAAACAGCGAAAGCTCCAACTGGTCTGCCCGTTTTAGAGAAATATCTTACGCTGTGGATATTTTCCGCTATGGTGATCGGTGTAGGGCTGGGGTATATTTTCCCAGGCTTCGCGTTGTTTCTCAATAAATTATCATACGGGACCACATCCATCCCCATCGCCATCGGGCTGATAGTGATGATGTATCCTCCCCTAGCCAAGGTCAAGTACGATGAAATGGGTGAGGTGTTCAAGAATAGAAAGGTACTCACTCTTTCATTGGTCCAGAACTGGCTTATTGGGCCTGTTTTCATGTTTGTTTTGGCTGTTACGTTTCTCAGTAACTATCCTGAGTACATGGTGGGGCTGATACTGATTGGGTTGGCTCGGTGTATCGCGATGGTTATTGTGTGGAACAGCCTCGCTGATGGTGATAACGAGTACGCCGCTGCTTTGGTGGCGTTCAACTCACTTTTTCAGGTGATATTCTACTCTGTCTATGCCTACATCTTCATAACTGTGCTTCCCTCCTGGCTTGGACTGACGGGTTTCACTGTCAATATCTCAATATATGATGTGGCTAAGAGTGTCGCCATATACCTCGGAATACCCTTCGCAGCCGGTTATCTAACCCGGAGTACCTTGGTGCCTCGAAAAGGAAAAGAATGGTATGAGACGAAATTTATACCAAAGATAAGCCCATTCGCGTTGATCGCTTTACTGTTTACTATCGTCGTCATGTTCTCGTTAAAAGGCGAGTACATAGTGAAGCTGCCACTAGATGTGGCGAGGATAGCTCTTCCTCTCATAATCTATTTTGTTGGTATGTTTTTTGTCTCATTTCTTCTCTCGACACGCATGGGTATCAACTACGCGCAGACCGCCACCCTGTCGTTTACAGCAGCCAGTAACAACTTTGAGTTGGCCATAGCCGTAGCTGTTGCAATATTCGGCATCGACTCAGGACAAGCCTTTGCAGCGGTCATTGGGCCCCTCATCGAGGTGCCCGTGATGATCAGCCTAGTAGATGTCTCACATTGGCTAGCCAAGAAATATTTCTAACACTAAATTAACCCACGCCAATTCACACCTTCCCACCCATAAAAAATCTCAAAATACCACAGTAGATACCAAGAAAGTTGGTAGGGCAGACAAGCGTTTGAGCCTTCAGTTGACTTGACAAAGTAATTTCAATCTACTGTTACAAGGTTAATTATAGTGAATATGTTTGAAGGAAATAATAAAAATCGAAGGCATTCGGAAACCAGAAAGTCCTTTTAATCACGTAGTAAAAGCAGGGAACTTTCTATTCCTAACGAGCCAGCTTTCAGCAGACCTGAAAACAAACAAGATAATAACCGAGGACATCCGCCAGCAAACAAAAAGATCCATGGATAACATCAAACTTCTCTTGGAGGCATCAGGCGCATCAATGGATGACTTAGTCAAGGTAGTGATCTACATGCGCGACGTGAGGAAATTCGGTGAGATGAACGCCATCTACATGGAGTACTTCAAAGAGGGAACAGAGCCGACAAGGGTCACTGTACAGGCTCCTTCACCGATAGAGAAAGTGGACATCGAGATAGAGGCAACAGCCTTTCAGGGATGAGACAGCGCGTATTTGATATAATACTGCAATTAAAGGTTGTTTATGGCTATCAAGAAATTTGTCTCCATCCCAGAGTGGGCCCCAGTATACACCGACCTACCCCACCACTTCAACGGCAGCACAGGCATAAGCATCCTATGCGGAGTAATCAGGCACCTAGTTAGTTCTATATAGAAAAAAAGCGATCTAAGTTCATGGCTTCTAAAGAAGTCCCTACGATAGGCGAATATGACAAAGCCGTTCATGGGGCATGTTATATGTGTGATAGCTATTGCCCGACCAAGATTTTCATAAAAAACGGGAAGGCTATCGGGGTTGAGATGCTGGATGATAAGATACGTGACCTCTGCCCACGATGGAGAGCGCAGCTGGATTTCGTGTATCATAAAGAGAGACTCCAGTATCCCTTGAGGAGGGTGGGTGAGAGAGGATCAGGGGAGTTTGAGAGAATCAGCTGGGATGAGGCTCTCGATACCATTGCTGATAAGTTGCTTGAGTTGAAGGGGAAACTTGGACCCGAATCCGTGGCATGGTATATTGCATATACCAAGGAGCCGAGACCGTACTTCCGCAGACTCGTACATGGCTACGGCTCCCCAAATTATACTACTGAGACTAGTAGCTGTTTCTCGGCTGGTTGGTTGGCTGCGACTCTTAATTTCGGTAAAGAGTATGGGTATCTGCTGGGTAACTCGCGGACGATTGATCCCGAGGGCAAGACGATGATGGTGTGGAGCAGTGGGGTACGCGAGTCCTCGCCTCACTACTGGAATGATTATCTGGAAGCGAAGAAGAGGGGACTGAAGTTCATCGTTGTTGACCCTAGGAGGACAAGGTTCGCCCAGATGGCTGATCTCTTTTTGCAGCTGCGCCCTGGCACTGATGGGGCGTTGGCTCTGGGGATGCTGAATGTCATCATCAACAATAATCTGTATGACGTGGATTTTGTCTCGAAGTGGACGACTGGATTCAAAGAGTTAGCAGAATATGTTCAGGAGTATCCTCCGAATAAGGTCTCAGAGATAACGGAGGTGCCAGAGCATCTGATAGTTGAAGCTGCGATCATGTTTGCGAAGAACAAGCCCAGTAAGATCAGGACCAGCCCGGGTGCCACGATACATCATCAGAACGGTGTCCAGAACACACGCGCCATCTTGCTATTATCCGCGGTGACTGGGAACATTGAGGTGCCTGGTGGCAACAGGGTTAGCCCTGTGGCTGCTCCAAGCAACGACATTACCTTGAAGGAGAAGGTGGAGGAGATGCCGTCTGGTATCGGATCGGAGCGGTTCCCAGTTTTTACCAGTCTATTTGAGGAGATGCAGGCGAATGCTATCGTCGATCAGATTATCTCCTCTGATCCTTATCCTGTGAGGGCGCTGATAGCTGCGGGTTTGAATCTCCAGTTCTTCGCTAATCAGGATAGGTTGACTAGGACTCTGAAGAAGCTCGATCTACTGGTTGACGTTGATTACTTCCAGACGCCAGCGACCATGATATCCGACATAGTATTGCCCATATCCACTTGGCTTGAGCGTGATATCTTGGTGATGAAGCCTGGTGGGCTAGTCCGCTGGGTTAAGCCATCTATCGAGCCTGTTGGAGAGACTTGGCCTGAGTGGAAGATCTACGCAGAGTTGGCGAAGAGGCTGGGGATCGGTGAGCTATTCTATGATGGAGACATAACCAAGTGCTTTGGGTACCTTCTTGAGCCAACTGGGATAACATTGGAAGCGTTATCCGAGAAACCCGAGGGAATAGTGTACCCGGTGGAGAAGATCAAGGTAAAGCAGTATGAGGAATCCGGGTTTTCGACGCCCTCTGGGAAGGTGGAGATATGGTCATCCATCCTTGAGAAGAATGGCTACGATCCATTGCCTACCTATAGGGAGCCTGTAGAGAGTCCGTTGAGTACGCCTGATCTGGCTCGCAGGTATCCGCTGGTCTTGACGACTGGGGTGAGAACCATCAGCTATACTCACTCGCAGCATAGGAACTTGAAGAAGTTGAGAAGCATGGTTCCCGCTCCGTTGCTGGAGATTCACCCCGACGATGCTTCAGTGAGGGGAATTAAATCCGGTGACAATGTGACTGTGTTCTCACCGAGGGGTGAGGTCTCTGTGAAGGCCAATGTGACTGATATCATCCTTCCGGGAGTGGTGCATCTTCCTCATCACTGGCCATTCGAAGCGAATGCAAACATTCTGTGCGACGACATCAATCTAGATCCTATCTCAGGTTTCCCGGCATTCAAGTCGCAGCTATGTCAGGTTAAAAAACAATAACCCCTCATACATCTTTTCCATGAGTTTTTACACTTTTTCTCCTACTATTTTGTTCTCGTTATCCGTGTACTCATACTGAAATAGGCTTCTGATTACCTGACCAAGAAGAAGACATCAATGACAAACTCGTACAATGGAATGACATATTCGCTCGTAGGGATTTTGTGGCGTGTATTTGATATAATACTGGAATAAATCACTAAAAGATCAGGTATGGATATCAAAAAGTTTGTCTCCAGCCCAGAGAGGGCACCAGTATACACAGATCTACCCCATCACTTCAACGGCAGCACAGGCGGGGCTCCAGTTGTTCTATTCTGAATATAACCGAAGATCGAGAATCATTCGAAATAAAACAGGATCTTGTAAACGCGTTTAATCAGTACTGCAGACAAAGAGGCTTTGTAGTCTTGAGTGACAGGAAATTTTTCGAACAATTCAAAAAAACAGCATATGTAAGAGACCTTAAACCAAAACTCTACACACCTGAACACCCAGATGGGAAACAGACGAACTGTTTCAAAGGCATCAAATTATATGGATTCAACAGAACCGAGTGTTTTGAGACTAAAGAAAAATACCAAATAAAATACGGCAATCAAAAAACCCTAGAAAATACAGAGTC
>CAYTVK010000168.1:0-5214 GCA_964441725.1 uncultured Candidatus Bathyarchaeia archaeon
GATGTCTGTTGTGTATGCGATGGCTCTTCCATCCCCGTATTCCCCAATAACGAGTAATGGGTCATCATCTACCTTCGCCAATGTTCTTGCGTCATGTTTTGCCTCAACCAGTTGATATCCTAGTAGATGTGGCCATTCTTCCGGTAACTCATCTACTATCCTGTGACTTGCAACTTTCCGTGGCTGCACCCCATCTGGTCTCTCACATCTGTCATCTGAAGCCATCATCTTCACAGGCAAGACCTCAGATATGGGGGTTCGTTGGTACATTGCTGCCCCGTTTATACCTTGGAAACTCATATAGCCTCCAGCCATTATGAGTCCTCCTCCTTCTGCGACGTATCGCTGTATGGTCTTGAGGCGGTTTGGTGTTCTTTCACCATGTAGCCATGTTCTTGGGTGGAGTAGGAAGCTGTCTGCACCTATGTCGCTGAGGATGATGGTGTCGTAGTCCAGTTCCTCTGTGTTGAATGGGAAATCGTTTGCCGCTATGTGGGCTGGCATGTGTGTTAGTTCTATGTTGCACTGCTTCATGGCTCGGCTGAACCATTCTAGCCCGGTCTCGTAGACTCCGCTTACGAAGTGGTTGAATCCCTTGTAGTGGGTGCTGATGCTTACCCAGCTCTCACCCACCAGTAGAACCTTTGTCATAAACACAAATACGGATCATGGGGATAAAAAATAAAGCCTTAGTTTAGATGCGGCGCGTTTTCCAGTGGCGCGATCCTCTGTTTTTCCAGTGCCTGTAGCTCCTTTCTAGCCTGCTTGAAGTCGTGTTCTAGGTATGCTCCGCAGGTCTCGATTGTTGCGCCGGGTAGTTCCTTTATCTCTAGGGCAGCTGGGATTATCTCCGTGGCTGTTTCAGCCATCTCTTGGAGGCTTAATGTGTCCCCCGGTGTCAATATGCTGATGTAGAAGCCTGTTTTACACCCCATTGGGCTAAGGTCCACTACCTTGCATTTCGGGTTCTTTTCTTCGAGTACTCCCCTTATAGCTGTGGCTAGCAAGTGTTCTAAGCTGTGTGTGGTTTTTGGGGTGAGTGGCTCGGTGTTGGGGGTTTTTACTCTGAGGTCGTATACGTTTATCTGGTACTCGCTACCGGGTACTGGTATCGATTTCGCGTGCCTGATGTATGGGGCTACTAGTTTTGTGTGGTCGAGGCTGAATGATTCTAGCTGTACGTGTTTCAAACTGTGTTCACTTCCCCCATACGGTAATATTCCTGTATATATTGGATTCTGAAAAACTTATTCTTAACAGAATATCCATATGGGTGGTTTGAGTAAAGATTATCATGGGGGCGTGGTCTTATGGTCTCGGTGAGCTGGGGGGCGGCTGTCGGTCATATGGCTGAGGAAACTCCATCCACCGTGTAGGGCTGCGACGCTGTGAGGCGTAAGGGGAGACCCTTGGCAATGGACAGAAACGATACCTCCCGTGGCATGCGATGATTCCTTTGGGGGATGAGGTCGCTACGGGCCTGGGTGAGACGACTAACCCGCAGGGTGCAAGGGCAAATAGGCGCCGATACCTTCCTACTGGGGGCGCGGGTAGCCCGCATAGCTGAATGCCGTCGAAATACAGAAGATGGGTTACACCCAGCACACCAATATTCTAGTATAGAAGCTCCTTATCGATTAGATTCCGTAGCGGTTTTCTCTCGATGTATCGATGATAGTTGTCACAAAATATCTCTGTTAGCTTGGTGTTCTCAGTGTCGGCTGTACTGGCGGAGTGTGGACTCACTATTACGTTGGGGATGTCCCAAAATGGGCTGTTTTCGGGCAGAGGCTCCTCCATGAATACGTCCAAGGCTGCTCCGCTGAGATGACCGGATTGTAGTGCTTCAATGAGCGCGGGCTCATCCACCGCGGAACCTCTTGAGATGTTTATGAGGTATGAGCCTTTCTTCATGGATGCTATCTCTTCTCTTCCTAAGAGTCCAAGGGTCTCCTGTGTCTCTGGGACTATGAGTACAACGAAGTTGGCTTCTTCAAGCATTGGCTTCAACTCACTGCTCGGATATAGTCTATCAACGTTAACCGAATTAGGGTCAATGCCATCAACGTGGCGCTTGGTGGCATATACATGGGCTCCGAAGCAGCGGGCGAGTCGAGCGATTTCTCTGCCTACTCTGCCCAGTCCCACGATGGCGAGGGTCTTTCCCTTGAGCTCCGTTGTGCATGTTCTCTGCCAGTGTTTGCGCTGTTTTTCCTCAGTCATATGCTTGTAGTCCTTTACCTGCATGAGCATAGCCATTAGGCAGAACTCTGCTAGTGCTGTGGAGTGGATGCCACTGCTTGAGGTAATATCTATATCTGTCTCAGTCCAGCCCAGACTCTTGGCTCTCCACCCTATACCTGAACTCGCTGACTGCATCCACCTCAACTTCGGAAAGTGCAACTTGATGTCGCACTGGTATTCGTTGGGAACGTAACCGAACAGGACCTCGGTTTCCCTCATCCTGTCGATGAGTTTCTTTCTCTGCTCTGGTGTACGGTTTATTGGGGCGCCGTGCTGGTCGTTTAGATATCTTGGCTTACCTAGGAGGCTTGGGTCATACATTACCTCGATGTCTGGTAGACTTTTGATCTTCTCTAGGAGTTCCTGTGCAATGTGAAAAGTTATGAGAGTCTGAACCTTGGCCATATTATACCCGATTTCTCACGCGTTTATAGAAGTATCTCGGAATGAGAAATGGGTTAATTGGGCTTCAAAGTATAGTAGAATGAATTAAATGATAAAATGTGTTATATCCAGCACGCCATTCTTCTGGCTGATCTTTAATACCTCTTAAATTATATTCCCTTAATTTCGGGTTGAGTCTGATGAAGGATAGGCATTTACTGGTTGACGCCGCGTTGGGTAGGCTTAGCGCTGATAAGGTTGTTTTGAACGGTGAGTTCCTCGACGTAGCAACTGGACGCATAAGAAAAGGAGTTAATATCTCCATCAAGGGCATGAGGGTCGCCAAGATAGGTAAAGTCGATGATACCATAGGACCAGAGACAGAGGTCATAGACGCCGAAGGCTTGATTGTTACACCCGGATTCATTGACAGCCACTACCATATCGAGTCCTCAAGACTTAGTCCAAGAAGACACGCCCAGCTTACCCTACCCTACGGTACGACATCTCTTTTCGAGGGAAGCCATGAGATGGCAAACTGTCTTGGCCTCGATGGCATTAAATACTTCATTGATGAGGCGAAGGGTCTGCCTCAGAGAATCTACATCGCATTGAGTTCAGCCACTCCTCCTACACCTTTTGAGCGAACAGGTGGATACATCGGTGGTGAGGAGGCTCGTGAGGCTCTTCAGTGGGAGAAAGTTGCAGGTATCGGTGAGATCATGGATTTCACTAATCTATTTGGTCACGAGGAGCGGCTCTGGTCGGTGATGGAGGCTGGTTTGGAGGCTGGTAAGCTCCTTGAGGGGCATGCTACTCCTGAGCCACCGGAGGCGGATGCCTTCATGGCAGCTGGGATAAGCTCAACTCACTTCACAGGTAACCGTGAGCAAGCACTGGCGCTTCTTGAGCGCGGCTGTTTCCTTGAACTCAAGGCAAGGGAGAGCCGCGACGCGATCCGCGGATTAGTAGAGGAAGACATTGATTGGCAGATGATCGGCATCTGTGTCGATGATCGTCCCGCTGAGTTGACCCATAAGATTGGTTTACTCGACTATGAGATGCGTATCGCCATGGAGGAGGGCTTGGACCCTGTTACCACTTATCAGCTTGCTACAATAAACAACGCTAGACACTGGCATCAAGAACATGACATAGGCATGGTTGCTCCCGGTCGCTACGCGGATATGCTCTTCATCACGGACCTTGAAAAGATCAAGATCGATAAGGTATTCACTGGTGGAGAACTGGTTGCCGAGAAAGGAAAATTAACTGTTGATATCAGCGTCCCACCTGCCCCAGCCTACGTACGCCACAGCATCAAGATACCTAAACCACTCAAAGCAGAAGACTTCAAAGTCAAAGCACCATACGACAGAGAGACTGTAAACGCGGCTGTCTTACCTGCTCGATACTTCAGCGCAGACCTCATCCCAATCATAACCACGCTTCCCGTGAAAGACGGCTACGTCCAACGTGACCTTAGCCGTGACATTAACAAGATCGCGATAGTCAACAGGCATGGAAAAGGCTTGGGCATCTCATTCTGGAAAGTAGGATATCAGAGAGGAGCGGTGGCTACAAGTGTTCTCCATGATAGTCACAATATCTCGGTTATTGGAGCCAATGACGCTGATATGGCTACCGCGGTTAACCGTGTCGCTGAGATTGAGGGCGGAGTCGTGGTAGTTGACGATGGAGAGGTTAAAGCTGAGATATCACTGCCCATCGGTGGAATCATGACTGATCGTCCACTTGACGAGGTTGTCCCCGCGCTAAACAGGATCAACGAGGAGGCGGCTAAGCTGGAGCCCGGTGAGCTAGGCGCTCATCCTGTTGACTCTCAGACCTTCATCTTCTTGACTTGTTTCCCTTGGGGCATCGTCCTGACTGATCTCGGGTTGTTTAACGCTCGGACAGGTGAAAAGATACCATCTGACTGCTGATGTAGAAACTGTCTTTTCTTGTATTTATTCAGTGGTTTTAAAATCCTTGAAGCCATTTGAGACTGAATGCAGTCCACATCAGCTAAACCGAGAATAACTAGAGACGTTGCATTGGTAAGCTTGGCTATCTTCTTCGCTGATGCCAGTCATAGCACTGTTATTCCCATTTTTCCCAGTTTCGCTCAGCATATAGGGGCCAGCTTAAGCATGTTGGGCTCTTATGGCTCTGTCTCTGCATTAACTGTTCTTTTGTTATCTCTGCCTATGGGTAGGTTCTCTGATAGATATGGGCGAAGAAGTATGATGCTCCCTGGGTTGATGTTATTCATTCTTGTTCCCCTATCCTACCTTTTTGCTACATCACCTTTTCACCTGTACCCCATCCGCATGATGCTTGGGCTCGGCGCGGGCTTGATCTTTGGTAACGGGTTTCTCCTAATGACTGAGGTGGCTGATCTTGACTTTAGAAACACTGCTCAAGGAATATACATGACATCCATGGGAATTGGCTTCACCATTGGACCTCTCGTTGGTGGATTCACTGCCAAGTATTATGGAGTTAATGTCAGTTTTCTCTTCAGCGCTGCATTCGGCACTATGAGTCTCATTCTGCTTTACTTTGTGAAGGAGAAACACCGCA
>CAYTVK010000169.1:0-5126 GCA_964441725.1 uncultured Candidatus Bathyarchaeia archaeon
TTCTATGCTGCTATTGATGACCTTTGGGAGCAATTTATTCGTTGTTTCAGTCTGTGATATATTATAAAGGAATTAAGGACTTTTACTATAGTTTTCAAATATATAAAAAGAGTTAATTTCCCGATGTGTTCAGGAACTCTGATACATCGATAATTAACCCACTGCCATCCTTCGTGTAGACCGCCGGCAGTTTTCCATCCCACTGAGTCAGCCATAGGTACTGAGCGTATTCATCGGTCATCTGTGACGTGATAATCTGTATACTTTTCGCAGTGGAGTTCGCTGCGATTATCTGAGCCAAGGCGTCTCCCTCGGCTCTTCTAATGGTAGCGTTTTTTGCTGCCTCAGCTTGAATTATCTGCTGCTGTGCTTCGTATCTGATTTTCTCTAGTTCATTCTTGGATACGAGAGCCTGCTGCTCGGCTGTTACCTTGGCGTCTATTGCGGCTGCGAAACTTGGGCTGAACTGGAAGTCTGTTAGGCTGACAGAGACTACCTGTATGTTAAATATGGATAATCGTTCCGCTAGAATAGTATCGAAAGTCTGTTTGACTTCGGCTCGTTTGGTTACAAGTTCCTCCGCCCTGAATAAGGCAGTAGTAGCCTTGAGACTCTCCTCGATGTTAGGCGTGATGACTCTATCAATATAGTCCTGTCTCAGGTCCTTGTAGACCTCGTTTGCCATTTCAGGGTTTACTCTGTAGTTTACGGCTACTGTTGTTGATACCTCCTGTAGGTCCTTTGTGGCTGTTGACTCCGTGGACTCTGCTTTCTGGATCTGGACATTCATCAATACTACTGTTTGGCTGAATGGCACCTTGAAGCTGAGGCCTTCTTGAAGAACCGTGTTCTCTACTTTTCCCCATGTTAAGAGTACTCCACGGTATCCTGATGGTACTCTCACTGTGGCTGTGCTAACTATGGTTATGCCTGCGATGGCTATAATCAGTAAAATGATTAATGTTCCTGTTAGTCGTTTCACGTTGTCCGGTACATTCGGTACATCGTATCTCCTTCCCCCGAAATCGAAATCACTCATGTCTTGTCAGAGAATCAAAAGGATGAGGGTTCTTAAATCCAGTGGATAATCTAGAGTTCTTTTGACACAACATCCAGTGCTATGCCCAGCGCTCTTGTGATTAGATCGAGGCTCATGGATGGCTGATTTTTCCCTATTACCTGCTCTGGAAGGCTGGGAACATGGATGAACACAGCTGGAACGTCAAGATGGTTCTCGGATAGGTAATGCATTAACTCGTAGAATATGTGGTTACAGCCGAAGGTTCCTGCGCTGTTACTGATCTCTGCTGGTATCTTTGCCTCTGTTAGTGCTGAGAGTAGTTTTCTTAGCGGTAGCTTTGAGAAATAGGCTACTGGGCCTTCTTTCGCTATGGTTCTATCTATTGGCTGTATTCCACAGTTGTATGGTATTCTCGCATCTGCCACATTAATGGCGACTCTTTCTAATCTGATTGTGCTTGATCCTGATTGCCCGGTGCAGATAACCGCGTCTGGATTTGTTTCCTCTATAACTTTGATGAGTGAAGGATTCACATCATCATATCTTAACGGTATCTCGACTACATTGATCTTGACACCGTTGATGGTTTCTTCATCATAAGGTTTGCACGCCTCGATGCTTGGGTTGATGTTGCTACCCCCAAAGGGCTCAAAACCAGTAAGCAGTATGGTCTTCATGGCTTCAAATAGGACGTTGGATAGAAAAAATCTTTCCAGACGAGATGTATTATTGTATCTATGAGTGTTTCCAGTAAACCTTGGGGGCATGCTCCGAATGGAAAACCTGTTTCTCTCTTCAAGCTGAGTGATGAGATAGAAGTACAAATAAGTAATTACGGCGGTACAATAACCTCCATTAAGGCTCCTGATCGTGGCGGTATCATTGATGTTGTTGTTCTGGGCTTCGACTCTATTAATGGCTATCTAGATTCTCCTTTTTATCACGGAGCTACTATTGGACGATACGCCAACAGGATCGGCGGAGGCACAATCAACGTAGATGGAGAAATCTACAAGCTCTCGTTAAACGACGGCATTAATCATCTGCATGGGGGATTCAATGGATTTGATAAAAAAGTCTGGGTTCCTGAAATAATTGATGAGGCTTCTCTTAGGCTCATGTATATGAGTCCTGATGGGGAGGAGGGTTATCCGGGTAATTTGGTGGCTTCTGTTACTTTTTCGGTGATCGGTGATAGGCTTGAGGTGGATTATATTGCTTCAACTGATAAGTCCACGGTTGTGAATTTGTCCAATCACTCGTACTTCAACTTGGGGTCATCCGAGACGATTCTGGATCATGTTCTCTGGATCGACGCTGACAGTTATACTCCAGTTGATGAAGGACTAATCCCCATCGGGCCTAATGAGAGCGTTGAAAACACTCCTTTTGACTTCAGGGAATCCGCTAGAATAGGGAGGAGAATAAACTATAATCATACTCAGCTGCTTCGAGCCAATGGGTATGACCAGAACTATGTATTGAATCAGATTCGGAACCCCCAGATAACGGTAATGGACCCGAGTTCAGGTAGAGTGTTAGAGATCTCAACTACGATGCCGGGGGTTCAATTCTACACTGGAAACTTCTTGGATGGACGCGACATTGGTAGGGGAGGCGTTATGGGATTCAGGTCTGGGTTATGTTTGGAGACCCAGTATTTCCCTGATTCGCCGAATAAATCCATGTATCCTTCAACGGTGCTTCGATCGGGGGAAAAGTATATCGAGAAAACGGTCTATAGGTTTACGGTGGAGGGTTGAGTATGAGGCGTGATGAGGCTGTTGAACTAGCGATGGAGTACGTTGATGAGGGGTTTCTCTGTGTTGAGACTGTTCTCAAGACCTTTACCGATCTAAAAAAGGTGGATTCCGAGTACATTCCAGCTATAGCATCAGGTATGGCTGCGGGGGTGGCTCGTACGAGTCAGATATGCGGCGCTGTTACCGGGGCTATTCTTGGCCTTGGGCTCTGGTTTGGCCGAAATGAGCCTATGGTTTCTGATAAGCCGCCATATTGGTATAGCAGATTGTTTATTGAGAGATGGAATGAGACACATCCCAATACAAATTGCACTGGACTACTTGGAGTTGATCTGGATAAACCTGAAGAATACAAGGTCTTTCAGGAAAACGATTACTGGGATAAGAAATGTAAAGAATATATCAGAGACGCCGTGGGCTTAGCCTACGATATCCTTGTTGAGCAGGGCGTCTACTCTGTGGGCGCGTAGAAGCAGCGTTTCGGTGAGTGGACTTTTCCCTCTTTCTTGAGGGCGCTGATGGCTTTGGATACTTCTTTACTATCGATGCCAAGTGTCTTGGCTACGTCGCCTGGTCTCACAGGCTTTCCCGCTTCTTTCATTGCTTTTAGTACTTTTTCGGTGTTCTCGCTCATTTTATCAACTTCAAGACTTGTGAGTGATGAACAATTAAATAGATTTCTAATCATCAACGGCTCGATAACAGTGTTCAGATTGATACTCTGGATTATTTCGCTACAGTCTTTAACCTGCCCTTTGTTTATGATCATATGTTGAATAAGATAGGCTTGATTACAATCATAACTGGTAACCTGAACGAGATGAAAACTTTCTACAGGGATGTGATGGGCTTCGAGTGCATTGAGGACCTTGAGGGCTACGTGGAGTTCAAGAGTAAGGGGGTGCGCTTCGCCATCACCACGGACAAGGTGATGTATGAGGCAACCAAGCATCCGACTTACCGTGATAAAAAGAGAGGACAGCGACTGGAGCTGGCTTTTCCGCTACCAGACCCAGACGCAGTGGGTATCGCATATAACGAGATCATAGAGAAAGGCGCGGTACCTGTCTCGCCTCCAGAGATGATGCCTTGGGACAGGATGACTGCTTTCTTCGCTGACCCTGATGGGAACATCCATGAGTTATACAGTCTGAGAAATGGTGAGGAGATCTAGCGGGCCTTGTAGCCCAACACTGCTCCCTCTATTATTTTATGTATGCTGTTTAATCCGATCTTCTCTGTATCATTTTCAGATGGGTAAGATGCCAGTCCCAGTCCGCAGACTTTTGGGTGTTTGAAGATGGCGGTCATGGTCGTTTTTAGTTCGTCTGCTGTTACTCCGCCCGATGCTGGAGTCATGTGTCCCGGCATGTACTCTGGGTCGAGTACGTCTAGGTCTACGTGGATGTATATGATGTCTGTGAGGGATGCGAGTCTGTTGATCTCCTGCATTATGACGGGGGATTGGGTACGTACATCGTCGACTGTGATCTGATGGATTCCATATGTGTCTATTAGGTGCTGTTCAAGTGGGTCCGCGTCTCTGACTCCCAGCATTGTGACGTAGCTCATGGCGAGCGGTGGGTTTAGCCCCACAGCGTTTCTTATGTGATGAAGGCATAACCCGGTTGAGATGGCTACAGGCATTCCTCCCACCATGCCGCTTAGGCTGGTCTCGGGTGTGTTGAAGTCTCCGTGGGCGTCCATCCAGATGAGTCCTACTCTGAGAGGTTTCCATGTTGGGCCTGATCTCTGGTGTCCCGTGAGCATACCCATGAGGTTTGTGCAGTTACTTAGGATGCCTATGGGGAAGAGTCCTTCTTTGATCATGGCTGCGACTTGGTCTGCTCCGTGGTTTGAGCTCAGTGCCATTCTGTATCTTGCGCCGTAGGTTTGTTCTTCCTCTGGTGTGAGGTATGAGGTCTGGTAGTCTGCGACTTCGCAGCCCCATTGCTCAAGTTTTTCTCTTAGCCCTTCTTCCATTGCTGTGGCGTGAGGATCTATCTCCGTTGCGTGTAGATGTCCATTGTATGGGTGTTTGGCTACTCCGACTCGTAGTTTGTTCATGGGTATTGGGTTTTCTTATGGGATTTAAGATTAGATCTTGATGAGTACTACGGCTATGAGTGTGAGGATTATGCCGAGTGTGTTGAGTTTTGATATCTTTTCTTTGAATAGTATGATGGCGGATATGGTGATTAGTAGTAGTGAGCCTGCGCTGCTGACTGGGAATACTATTGCGCCGGGTAGTGTGGTGAGTGCTAGTAGTAGGCTCATATTGCTGAGGGTGTTGAATGCACCTACCCCTATACCGTAGGTTGTGTCGTTGAGGTTTATTTTGG
>CAYTVK010000170.1:0-2275 GCA_964441725.1 uncultured Candidatus Bathyarchaeia archaeon
AAGGGGATTTATTCGGGGGATATCAACTTGGAAAGAGTGTTATAACCGAGGATCAGTCCCTTCTCCTTCCTGCCATATGCCTCGACGATGCCCGCCTCTGTCTTCACCATCTTCATGTGGGCAGCCGCAAAGACATCGTCCTCATGCTCTATGTCAACGTTACCCCTGTAGCCCACCTCTATGAGTGCACTGATTAATGCATGCCAGTCGATCTCGCCCCATCCAGGTATACGTGCCTTCCACCATCCGAGACCGATGATGTCTGCGAAGGTCTGGCCCAGTATGCCTACTCTGCCCAGTACCTTGCGGTCTATCTCCATGTCCTTGGCGTGGATGTGGAATATGCGCTCACCATAGTCGTGGATGGCTTGAACATAGTCGATGCCCTGTCATACCATGTGGGCGGGGTCCAGTTCTATGCCGAGTGTCTTTGAGGGTACTACTTTGTACATCTCATCCCAGACCTCGGGACTGAAGGCGATGTTCTCGCTGAGCTGGGTAACCCTGTCTAGCATGGGGCAGTTCTCGATGGCGATGCGTAGTCCCAGTCTCTCCGCTTCATCCCAGAATGGTGTGAATGCCTTCTCAAACAGGGGGATATTCGCTTTAACAGACTTATACATGTCTCTGCCAGCGAAGGTACAGACCACTGGAACCTCCATTCTCTTGGCTAGCTCCATTACCTTGTAGAAGTACTCTGTGGCTTCCTCGGCTTTCTCCTTCTCAGGATCAAGGTAATTGGGATAGTATCTGAGGGCTGATATCTCGATATCATGCTCTTTGAGGTCTTTCTTTGCTTTCTTGATCTTCTGATCTGTGGTATGCATGGCGTTCAGGCTTGAGTCTGGTCAAGCGGATAGCTCCATTGAGCGGAAGCCCACCTTGTGGGCGAACTCAACGGTCTCCTTGTCATAGTTTGTGTAGAATCCGAGCTTCATAGAATACATCAGGGCATGATTGTGATAATAAGACTATTCGTTAATTGAGACTCTACAGGTTCTTACTGAGTCTGTTTTTATCGGGTTTTATCCCGTATAAATGGGGTTACCTCTCGGGTTTTGTGCACTGTTTTGTCGGTTATCCTAGCGCTTTTCGTCATATATTGTGATGTGATCTGGGCTGTTCTGGGGCTGGTTTAAGGCTTGGAGGCTTGTTTGTGGCTTGGGTTTTTTATCCCCCCCCTCCCCTTTTCTGTTTTCTGAATCATTATATGCCCTCGTTCCTTGTTGATCTTATGGTAAAAGTAGAGAAATTGGATGAACTCGTCGCGTATCAGACAGGCTCCGTTGTGAGCAGAACCCTCATAGACAAGAAGATTGGCACATTGACTCTCTTCTCCTTCGACGAGGGGGAGGGACTGAGCGAGCACACAGCCCCATACGATGCATTCGTCTACGTTTACGATGGAGAAGCAGCCATAACCATAACGGGTAAAGAATACAAGGTCGGAAAAGGCGATACGATTATCATGCCCGCGAATGACCCCCATGCATTGAAGGCTGTTACGCCCTTCAAGATGATGCTGGTAATGATAAGAGCCTGAGTCGAGAAGCCGATGGAGTATTAGGCCGTGGGAAAAAGCATAACCATCGCAGAGATAATACCTGAGCAGGAGGATCACGAGTGAGCGGACTCATATGCCCAGACTGTAACACAGTTGCTCTTATTGAGACCAAGGGCTGTTTTTCTTGTCCCATCTGTGGCTGGAGCGGGAAAAACCCTCCGCGGAAGATAATTGACGCTGAGACCAGTACGCGGTTGAGTAATAGATCTAGAAGGCTTCTTTCTCTACGGATGGATAATATGTTGCGTTATGTCCGGGTGGACCTTAATGGTGATGATGAGACAAGCTCTAATGCTGCTTTCGAGATTATGGACCTCCTCGGCTTGGAGGAGATACAGGGTAGCCGGCATCTACAGTTTTTCATAGAGGGAAAGATTGACAGCAGGATAGATGAGCTATCAATGATTCCGGGAGTCCAAAAAGTATCAGTGTTCTAGACCCTTGCACCGATCATCAACAGTATAGTGAGCTTCTCTGTATCATTCACAAAGCCGTGATGTATTCCCGCTGGTAGAAAGATGGCGTCGCCGCCCTTCACCGGCTTCTTCTCATCTCCGACTTGGATAACGCCGCCACCTTGCATCACAAAATAGACCTGCTCCTGATCATTGTGAACATGCATCTGATTCGTTGTTCCCGGCTTTATCAGCACCCTTGAGAAGTTCAGGAATGTCTTCATGGAGTCGGGTTTTACGGCGTTAAACTCGGGGT
>CAYTVK010000170.1:2285-5123 GCA_964441725.1 uncultured Candidatus Bathyarchaeia archaeon
ATCCTCGAAAAATATCTGGTATAATACATCGGAGCCATGTATATCCTCAAGTGGTAGTTTTTTAACGGAGGGTAGATGAACGGTGTGTATCATGAACAGAGATTTGTCTCATGATGGATAATAGTATAGGTAAGATTGGTTGGTTACAGGATATCTATCTTGGCGTTTCTAGGCTCGGTGATAAAGAAGGCTGGAACAAGTGAGAGACCAGAAACCACCGCTATATATGTAAATCCAACGTAGAAGCCAAACCACTCAACCACGTACCCAAATATGACGCTGCTGAAACTGGCTAAGGTAAAGCCAATTGTGAAGTATAGCCCAAATATTTGGTCAAGCTGGTCCCGTGGCACGCTGTCGCTGAGGACGTTCTGAACCACAACGGTTTGAACGAAGAAACCGATCAAGAAAAGTAACCCAACGAGCCCCCAGAAGCTGGTGACCCAGTTCAAAGCGAGGTACCCTATGCTGCTAGCGACCATGATGCCTATGATAAGGGGTTTCCTGTTTATCCTGTCGCTGAGCCACCCCCAGAATACTGGCCCGAATACGCCGCCGAAGAGTAGAATGGAGTAAAGCAGGCTGCTCTTCTCGGATGAGAAACCCAGTACGTCTATGAAGTAGAGGGGTAGGAAGGTTCTTACCCCCATCCTGAAAGCCATGACGCTTCTCAATAGACTGATGCTGAGCACATTCTTGTTTCTGAGCTGCTCCTTGAGCTTGCCAAAATTTAATGCATCCTTGGTCTTGCCCTCAACAGTGCTGGCTCCTTTTACGAAGAGAAGTAGATAGATGGATAGTAGAAGAGCAGGTACAGAGAGAACACCTAGTGTTGATCTCCAACCCATTCTTGTGATTAGATAAGCAGTGATGAGCGGGATGAAGCTGAAAGCTATAGATGGAAAAGCCTGGTTGAGTCCAAGCATTTTTCCCCGTTCATTTGGGTCAGTGGCAGCCGTAATCAGTGAAGCACCTATAGGGTGCTGAGTGCTGCTGCCAACGCCTGCTATCACTGTGAAGCCGAGGAATGACCAGAATCCCCTGCTTAGCGCAGCGGCTATGTTCAGTATGCTGTTAATGAGGTTTCCAACGCCGACGAGAACCCTGCCGCTGAACCATCTTCTGAATAGACCTACGAACATCTGTGGTAGTCCAGCCGCGAGGGTTGCAGCCGATCTGATTAATCCGAGTTCGCCGTAGCTTAGGCCAAACTCTGTCATTATGGCTGGGTAGAGTATTGGCATGGCTCCGCTGATTACGTGATTAAGCATGTGGAGTAGTATTACTGACCATACTAGTGGTGCTGATTGTTTTCTTTCCTCGGCGTTGAGTTCATCCATGTTTAATCACTTACCCCATAAGCACCAGAGTTGCTACATATATTTGTAGCGATACAGGTTCGCCTAAGTAGGTTTTAAAATTAATAACACCAAGTTCGTATATTTTTCTGCTTATTTTGGACTACGCATCTATAAATTGTATTTGTTGAAAAAATACTTGAACAAAAAAATCGTTTGTTTGACAAATTTCTGTATAATTATTATGAGATGAGGCTAGAGGCTCTCTCATTTATCAGGGGCTTCATATCCCGTACTGTAGCTCTAGCTGCCTCTAACGCTGCCTGAACATCTCGACTAGTCTGTACTGCGGAGACATTTGGATGCCCTAAGATGTAGACACCATTGTTCATCATTCCAAGATTGAAGATATTAAAGAGCCCTCGGTCAGCCTTCATCGAAGAAATGTGATCATACACTTCTCCATCAGTCCATAAGACCGAGAAAAATGAACCAATCCCACCCACAAAGACTTTGATGCCTTCCTCCTTGAACATCTTCCTTAAACCAGTTCGCATTTCCTCCCCCGTCTTCGCTAATTCATCATACCTAGCCTTCTTCATTTCCTTTAAGACAGCTAACCCAGCCACCATCGCCAGTGGAAACGCGTTAAAGGTACCAGAGAAACCAAGACGCGGAGAAGCCGTCTCAGGAAGCTTGGCTTCAGGTATGCTCAGCGGACTCATGTACTCCATCTTCGACACATACGCGCCTACTGGGAACCCGCCTCCAATGATCTTGCCCATCGTCGTCATGTCAGGGGACACATCGTAGAAGCCTTGGGCACCACCATAGCCGAGCCTGAAGGAAATAACCTCATCAAAAACAAGCAAAACATCATTCTCCTCAGTAACATCTCGTACAGCCTTAAGGAAGCCGGGCTTCGGAGTCATATCTCTCATCGTTGGCTCAACAATTACAGCCGCTAATTGATCACGGTGTTTCTTGATTAATGCCTCAGCGGCTGCTGCGTCGTTGTATGGGAAATAAAGGGTATTATCCTTGACTGATTGAGGCGTATCTATATCATTCGGGGTCATGGGTAATGCATCCCATGAGCCATGATATCCTCCAAGGCATTTCGCTATCAAAGGCTTGCCAGTATACGCCCTAGCCACACGAATAGCCTGCATATTTGCCTCAGTACCAGTGGGTGTGAACCTTATACTGTCACCGCTCTTCAGCCTCCCAAGTATCTCCTCCGCCAGTCTAGGCTCAGTCTCAGTAGCAGCGCCTAACACGGTGCCAAACTCTAGCTGTTTTTTCGCTGCCTCGATAACCTTGGGGTGATTGTGCCCAAGTATGAGTGTGGTGTTATTGTAGTTGAAGTCTATTCGTTCGTTGCCATTTACATCCCAGATGTGGCTAGCCCATCCTTTCCTCATGCACAGTGGAAAAGGCTGCCAGTACAACGCAGACCTCGTGTTACCTGAAGGAAATAGATGTCTTGCTCTCGCATACGCCTCCTTGGAGTTAGGGTTATTTTTGATGTATTCCTCTA
>CAYTVK010000171.1:0-5119 GCA_964441725.1 uncultured Candidatus Bathyarchaeia archaeon
CATACATAGAAACCTAAAAATTAGGGGAGAAAACCCAGCCAGTCTTTCCGGTTTTTCTTACCAGCCTCATCGAGTGCCTTTTTTACTGCTTGTTCTCTTTCCTTTTTTTCTTGTTTTTTCTGTTTTTCTTCCTTCTTTTTGCGTTTGCGTTCGGTTTCTTCTTTCTTGAGATTATCTTCAAGGATCTTGATGAGATGTTCGACGTTCTTACGGTCTTCAAACACCTGTAGAAGCTTCTCGCTGGTTAATCCGAGGTTATCTCCAAGAGCAGGAATCAGCGGCGCCAAGGCAACTCGGGTTAGCTCGCCTCCAACGTATGACCATGGCTTCAGGCTCTCCAAGGTTAGGATGGCGAGAGTCTCCATCTTGTACTCCGCTATCTTCTTAGCGGTGTCTTGAATTACCTCTTCAACCTCCTCAGGGGTTAACTCTACATCCCAGAACATCCTTTCTCCAATACTAAGTTGTTTTATTGAGTATTTGTTGATTCCTCAAATTCTTCTTGAGCTTCGTTCCTAATCTGACGTCTTAATGCGATATATGAACCAGAGAAGCCGCCCAGAAGGAAACATACTAGCAGTAGGGTGAGGAAGATGAAGCTCGTTGTTCCCGTGAGAATCCAGAGACTGAAGCCAGAGAAGAGCCATGCGATTATGGCTTGTTTTATTCCAACTCCAAGATGGGTGCGTCTTGTTCTGATGGATAATAGGTATGAGGAGTAGAGGGCGCCCAGATAGTAAACTGGGTATGCTATTAGAGTCACCCATTTTACGCTGGGATTATTTGTTATCATCCAGCTCATGAAGTAGACTGAGGCATAGGATAGTATGGCTGCCATCCCGTACTCTGTGTTGCTCGGAGAGTGGTCTTCAGTCACTTTGATCAAGAACTAAAACATTGTTGAGGATTTGAATTTACCTCAGACCCACAGGGCAGTTAAATACTAATTATACGATGTTCATAGGTTCACATTGGATACTAAAAAGCTAACTTTGGTTGCAATACTGGCGTCAGCGTACGCGGTTCTAAGCCTACTGCCGGGTATACCCATGATCGGGGCGGATGGATCGACTATTGATCTAGTTAGAATGCTTGAGATCGGCTACGGCTTGGTTCTCGGTCCATTCTATGGACCTGTTGCTGCATTCATGGGGGCCATCGTGGGAAAAATGATTACAGGAGGAGGGTTTTCACTGTTTTTTACACCCCTTGCAGCGGTCACAGCCTTCGAGGCAGCGATGATTGGGCGGGAGAATGGTAAGTACTGGTGGGTAGCCGCTGGAGTTGAGGCTGTACTTATTGGCAGCTGGTATCTATTTGAGACTGGACGTGTAGTCTGGTATTTCCCAGTGATGCATGTTACAGCATTATTGGCGTTGCTTATTTTACGGGGTCGAATCAGTAAATGGATAAACTCTGAAGATAGACGGTTAATGAGTATCGGAGTTTTCATATGCAGCTTTGCCTCAACCGTGGCAGGCCACATGTTAGGGAACCTGATTTTCATCATACTACTGGCTCCTGCTCCTTCACTCTTTGTGGCCATAATGGTAGTCTCCATCTTTGAGAGGGTTGGTATCAGCATCGGGGCTACAGCGTTTGCGACGAGCCTGCTATTAGCAGTTCGTAAAATATACCCTGAGTTACTTGATTAAGCCGGGTACCAACGTTCTCGGGCCTCGCCCACGAGAAAAACGGATCCCGTTACAAGAATTACTTCATCAGTGTCTGCGATCTGTCTTGCATATTTGATGGCATCGCAAACTGGAGTAATTGATTTGGTGGGTTTCCCGGTTTTCTCTGCGATGGTTTCTAGATACGCTGCCTTCGCTGTACGGTTCTGGATTCTGTGTTCTGTTAAGATGAACTGATCTGTGATCTCCGCCAAGTTCTGTATCATTAGCTGGTGGGCTTTATCGCTGGATACGCCGAGGATAGTGATTATTCGTCTCCCCGATAGATTCTGCTTCACGGTATCCACGAGGGCTTTCACCGCTGCAGCGTCCTTAGCTCCATCTAATATTATCAAGGGGTCTTTCTCCATTACCTCAAAACGTCCTAACCACGTAACTGACATCAAACCTAGTCTGATGGCTTCAGGCGTTATTTTGAAACCTCGTTTTTGGGCTGCTTCTATTGCAGCTATGGCGCAGGCAGCGTTTCTCTGTTGATGGGCGCCGAGGAGAGGTAAGAATAGATGAGAATAGGTCTGTGTTGAGGATATTACTGTGAACAGCTGACCTTCCATGCTGCTTTTCTCGGGGATAATCTGGATGTCTTTGTCCACTGTGATTAGCAAGCTATCATTCTGATCCGCTATTTCCCGGAGCTTAGCTAAGACAACGGGTTGTGTTGCAGCTGTTATTAACTGGGTACCGTTTCTTAGGATGCCTGCTTTGGTTTCAGCTATGGCTTCGAGTGTTTGACCCAGCCATTGGGTATGTTCAAGACTGATGTTTGTCACGATGGAGGCTAAACTATCTATCACGTTGGTGGCGTCATCTCTACCACCCATCCCGACCTCTATTACCGCTATGTCTACTTTTTGCTGTGAAAAATAGGTGTACGCCAAGGTAACCAATACCTCAAACTGAGTGGGGTGACGTGTGCCTTGAGAAACTAGGACCTCGATTTTTTCCCTGATCACACCCAGTATGTTCTCCATCTGGAATTGAGGTATCTCGTCATCGTTGATTTTGATGCTCTCTGATATACGGCTGAGATGGGGGGAGGTAAACATCCCAGTCTTGTAGCCAGCTGATCTTAGAATTGAAGCGGTCATGGCGGTGGTGGAGCCTTTTCCGTTAGTGCCTGTCATGTGTATAGACTCGAAATCATTCTGCGGGTCACCTAACATTTTTAGCAGTTTCTTAACTGGTTGTAGTCCGGGTTTAGAGCCATATGTTTTTAAATACTCAAACCAATCAAGGTTGGACATCTCGGGGTGCATTGAGAACTCACAGTATCATCGATTTATAAGGGCTTGATTCCAGATCGAATATGTGAACCCTCGGTTTATAGCTTAGAATTATATTGTTGTAGCATCCCATTTGACACAAATCTTGGAGGTATCTAAACTGACAGAAGACAATAGTAAGAAAACCCTAATCACTTCCGCATTAATATACGCAAATGGACCGGTCCACATAGGACATATGCTGGAGAACGTCCAGACAGACATCTATGTACGTTTCCTCAAGATGACCGGCAGAGATGCCTTCTACTGTGGCGCAGAGGACACCCACGGTACGCCCATTGAGATCAACGCAACCAAGGAGGGCGTGTCGCCTGAGGAGTTTATTGGGCGATGGTATATGGAGCATAAGAGGACCTATGACAGGTATTTGATTGATTACGCTAGCTATTACAGTACTAACAGCCCTGAGAACCAGTACTATACTGAGCTCATATTCAATCGCCTCAATGAAAGAGGACACATCTACACAAAGGAGATTGAGCTTACATACTGTGAACACTGTGAGAGATATCTTCCGGATAGATATGTGAAAGGTACTTGCCCCAACTGTGGAGCACCAGACCAGTACGGTGACGTTTGCGAGAAATGCAACTCGGCCTACAGTACCACAGATCTCGTGAACCCCTACTGCAGTATATGTGGAAACACGCCGATACGTAAGAACAGCTTACACTATTTCTTCAAACTCGGTGATTTCAGCGACTGGCTAAGGGACTGGCTGAATGGAAACCAGAGGCTGCAACCAGAGATTAGAAATCAGATACTTACATGGGTGAACGAGGGGCTTGAGGACTGGTGCATCAGCCGGGATGGACCATACTTTGGCTTCAAGATACCCGGCGAGGAAAACAAGTACTTCTACGTCTGGCTCGATGCGCCTATAGGGTACATCGCCTCCACAGCCAACTACTGCAAGGACAAGGACTTCACAGCCGATGACATCTGGCAGACTGATGATAGCGAGATAATCCACTTCATAGGCAAGGATATCATCTACTTCCATCTCCTCTTCTGGCCCGCTGTATTGTATGGAGCAGGATTCCACGTACCCGACAACATTGTGGTGCATGGATTCCTCAACGTGAACGGGGAGAAGATGAGCAAGAGCAGGGGAACATTCCTCACAGCAGATGAGTTCAGCGAATACTTGGACCCTGAGCTGCTTAGATTCTACTATGCAGCCAATCTCAGCCACACAATGACTGACATTGATCTTGACCTCAAGAACCTTGAGAACAGGATCAACAATGAGCTTGTCTCGAATCTAGCCAACCTAATCTACAGAGTGATGAGCTTTACAGGAAAAAACTTCAAGGGGCAGACCACCAAGATTCTGGACGAGGTACTCATCAAAGATATCCACGACAAGTCACTGAAGGTCTATGAGGCTTATGAAAACTACGAGTTCAGAGACGTAGTGAATAAGATACTTGAGATCAGCAGCATAGGAAACAAGTACTTCCAAGATAATGAGCCGTGGGAGCTGAAGAAGACCGACTATGATAAGACGCAGCGGGTGCTGACTGACTGCGTCAACATCGTGAAGAACATCGCGATAATGATCAAACCAATCATGCCATCTTTCGCGGAGAAGGTTGAGAAGCAGCTGAACATACCGGGCCTCAAATGGGCGGATCTTGATAAAAGTGTGGAAGACCATCAGCTGGGTAAAGCCGAGATAATCCTCAGAAAGATAGACCCAATAGTACTCAAGACCCCGGATGCTGAGCCGGAGCACCGAGAGATCAGTTTCGAGATAGACCCCAAGATCGCGAGACTGGGAGTTGACGTGAAACTGGCTATAATTGAGGGTGCGGAGATCGAGAAATCTAACGGTGAGCTGGATAAGTTGAAAAAACAGGTGGCTGAAAAAGTCAAAGACATCAATCTTGAGGGTAATCCTATCGTCGAGGCTTACAATGAGATCTATAAGAAGTTCAAGGTGGATGTCGAGAACAGCGCAGTGCATCTCGTTAAGCTGGTGAAGGAAAAAGGTAACTTCCCAACAATAAACACAGCCGTGGACAGCTACAACCTCGTATCGGCTGAGAAACTAATCAGCGCAGGACTCCATGACCTAGACAACGTGAAAGGAGACGTAAAACTAGCTGTAACAAAGGGAAATGAACTCTATATTCCTCT
>CAYTVK010000172.1:0-3897 GCA_964441725.1 uncultured Candidatus Bathyarchaeia archaeon
GAGAGCCGCCACACACGCCAAGAAGGCTGTAGCGCGGCGAGTCTCTGTCACGTAGCCGAGGGCGTACTAGACGCCCACATCGACCTCAGAGGAATAGTAAGAGCCACGGACATCAGTGCTGGTCTCTTCATAATACGGGAGGCTGAAGGTGTCTACAGCGTAAACGGGGAGATCTTCGGCGACCTACCACTGACAAGGGACACCCATTGCACAGTTATCGCAGCTAACACCAAGCGGCTGCATGACGAGATAATGGAATTAATACAATGAAGCATCCATCGACGCCCATCCCAGCCAAGCTAATCAGCAGACCCAACAGGTTCCTTGGAATAGTAGACCTTAATGGAGCACCAACTCAGTGCTTTATTCCTAACCCAGGTAGAATGCATGAACTCATGGTACCCGGCACAAATGTATACCTCATACACAAACCCGGAGACCATAGAAAAACAAGCTACGACCTCACCCTAGTAGAATACAACGACACACTGGTGAGCATCGACAGTAGACTACCAAACTACATGCTAAGAGAAGCAATAGACCAAGCCAAACTACCTGAATTCAGCGGCTACAAGGTGGAACACACTGAACCCACATTCCACGACAGCAGACTGGACCTACAACTCAGCGACGGAACAAACCAGATACTTGTAGAGGCAAAAAGCTGCACACTCGTCGAGAATAAAATAGCGCTCTTCCCAGATGCCCCCACAAAACGCGGGGCACGCCACATGAAAACACTCATCAAGGCACTTGAATATGGAAGAGCCGCAGCGTGCTTCATTATTCAGAGAAACGACGCGCAAGAGTGGTGCCCCAACCAGCAGATGGACCCTGAGTTCACTGAGAGCCTCAGAAAAGCCGCGGAAAACGGCGTTGAAGCCTACGCATACACCTGCAGCATCAGTCTGGAGAGAACAACTATACAAAAACGCATACCAATTAACCTAGAATAGAACTCTAAACAGAAAAAGAATAAAAAATAACACCCAAAAGAACCAGAGAACACGTAAAACCGTTTAAACAGTGTTAAAGCATCGGATGAGTTTTTAAGCACCCAAACGTGTACAATCAAGAAAGAGGCAACTGAATGGGAAAAAAGAAGGTACTCAGCGAGAAAAACCTCCGACAGATGCTTTACCCCAGTGAGAACGATGTACTCGGCATAGCCCAAAAGCTATTGGGCTTCGACAGAGTGCTCGTCAAATGCCAAGACGGATTCACAAGAATATGTCGCATCAGAGGAAAGATGAAGCGACGGACCTGGATAAGGGAAGGAGACATCGTGCTGGTAAGCCCATGGGACTTCCAGAGCGAGGAACGTGGCGAGATCTTCCACCGCTACACATCCAACCAGGTCGATGACCTCCGCCGAAAAGGCATTCTACTCATAGAATAGCATCCCTGAGAAAAATGTCTCCAAAAAGGGACTACGAGGAGCAGGACGACCGACTTACACGTCGGTACGAGGAAGACGCTCTCTTCAAGGACAAGAACAAGGAAGAGTTCCAAGTCATAGAGGAGGTCTTCGACCGGCTCACCATAAAGGGTGTGCTCAAGCTCTTTAACAAGGGAACCATTGATGTTCTCCATGGAGTAGTCAAAGCGGGTAAGGAAGCTAGGGTATACTATGCCACTGATAAAACAGGTAGAGAGTTAGCCGTTAAGATCTATTATACGCATACTGCTGAGTTCCGGAAAGGGATGATGCAGTATATTCAAGGAGACCCCCGGTTCAAACGCATAAGAAACGACGCACGCAGCATGATCTATACATGGAACCAGAAGGAGTTCAGCAACCTCCAGCTCTGCGAAGAAGCAGGCATAAACAGCCCACGCCCCATCGATTTCGTCAGAAACATCCTCGTAATGACCTTCATAGGAGATGACGGAGAACCCGCATCCCTACTCAAAGAACGAGACCCAGAGGACCCTCAGACATTCTACGAACAGGTACTGGATGAGATGCAGAAGATGTGGCAGAAAGCGGGTCTCGCCCACGGAGACCTCAGCGAGTATAACATCATGGTTTATGAGGAGAAGCCAGTGATATTCGACGTAAGCCAAGCAATGCTAACCATACACCCCATGGCCTCAATGCTCATCGACCGAGACATCCAGAACATAAACTATTTTTTCAGACGATTAGGAGCGGAGACCCGCGACCCAGATGAACTTAAGGAGTGGATCACAGGTGGAACAGAAGACCTTTATTAGAATACCAGCCGACAGGATAGGCGCCCTCATAGGCCCCAGCGGGAAGACCAAGAGACGTATCGAGGCAGCATTCAAGATAGACCTAACCATCGATGGGAACACCGGAAATGTGGAAATCAAGGTAAAGCCAGATCAACCCGACGTATCAGTGCTTTTCGTCGCCAAGAACATGATTCAAGCCATCGGCAGAGGATTCAGCCCAAAAAACGCCTTTACATTGATCAACGAAGACTATGATCTCATCGTAATGGACCTCGAGGAATATGTTGGCCGCAACAAAAACGCCCAGGGTCGAGTCAAGGGCAGGATCATTGGCAAAGAAGGCAAGAGCAGGACAATGATCGAAGAACTCACGGAGTGTCTTTTGAGTATTTACGGTGGAACCGTTGGGATCATCGGGCCATATGAGATGATTCCCGTCGCCAAGGAGGCAGTTGAGATGCTTATCAAGGGATCATTCCATAAGACAGTTTGGAATTATCTATATGCATATAGACGTAAGATGAAGAAAGAGAAGGGTGAGCTCTGGTACGAGCCAGCCCGCAAGAGGGAGAATATCTAATGTCGCAGCCAGAATATCAGTCCATCAGCCCATCAGATTTTTTCTACAGAAACAGGGAGATCGCGGGCTTCAGCAACCCCAGTAGAGCAACCTATACAGCTGTCAGGGAGCTCATCGAGAACAGTCTTGACGCATGTGAAGCCCGTATAGTGCCCCCGAATATATTTCTCAGGATCACAGAAGTGGATGACCATAAAAACGCCGAGACCAACATCTACATACTCCGTGTGGAGGATAACGGCACAGGTGTCCCCCCAGAGCATGTCCCCATGGCCTTTGGGCAGGTATTCTATGGTAGTAAATATGAGTTAAAGCAGGCAAGGGGAACCTTCGGCCTCGGCGGAACCATGGCTGTACTCTATGGACAGATCACGACCCATAAACCAGTTCAGGTTACCAGCAGCACAGGCGGCGAGATACACGAGTTCACCATGAACATCGATATCCAGAACAACCGAGCCAACATACTCAAACACAACGTAAAGGCAAACCCCACAAAGTGGCAAGGAGTAGCCATAGAACTGCAGATGGACGGCGACTACAGCCGCATAATGTACAGGCTAATCGAGTACCTGAAGCAGACAGCCATGGTGGTTCCATCCGCCGACATCACATACGTGGACCCCAGAGGAAGACTCTACAAATTCGAGCGGGCGACAACAAAGATGCCTCCGCTGCCGGAATCAGTTTTACCACACCCCCACGGGGTGGATGTCGAGACCTTCAGACGCCTCATTGCTAACAAGAAAGCCAAGAATATGAGGCAGTTTATGATGGAAAACTTCCAAGGCGTGGGAACCATCACCGCAAACCGCTTCCTTGAATTAGCGGAGATCAACCCTAACATCAACCCAAAGAAGCTCCCTCCAGAAGATATCGTCAAGATAGTTCACGATGGGATCGAGCCCTTAGTGAACTCAGGAGAAGTAGATGACCTCCGTGCAGGAGCTATTTGTCATTCGGATGCAGGAGCCCCCGTTGCGGAAACCGATGTTGTTCTCGAACACCACCCCCTGGGAGCTCTCGTCGGCGATGAAGCCGCTGCCGTCGGTTCCGTTACCGGAGTTGTCGATGTTCTCGAAGGAAACGTTGCGGCGAATCAGGACGGTCCCCCTGGC
>CAYTVK010000172.1:3907-5065 GCA_964441725.1 uncultured Candidatus Bathyarchaeia archaeon
ACAAGTTCACCCCGCTCGACCACCCCTCGTTGTAGCCCACATGGGAGACGATGTTGCCCTCGATGAGCACATTCGAATCACTATAAAACGAAATGCCGTTTCGACCCTGGTTATCGGCGATGTTGTATTTGAACTCGACGTTGCCGTTTCCGCCCCCCCATTTGTTGGCAAAGCCGGTGGCGCATCCCTGGGCCACCAGTCCCTCCACGCGGACCCAGCTTGCGGAGAGATCGACACAGGTGGAGCCGGAGCTGCCCTTGATGATGGGCAGGGCTCCCTCCGCCGCTTTGATGGTGAGGTAGTTGCCGCTGCTTCCCCCGGCGCTGATCCAGAGGTTCATATTGTACTCGCCGTCGGCGAGCAGCACGGTATCCCCGGCTCCGGCCCCATTGATGACCTGGCTCGCATCGCTCGGAGTGGCCTCTAGCTCGGCCGCGCCAACCACCCCCTGCAGGGCGAGGAGTACGCCCAATACAAAAATAAAGAATAAATACTTCATAGCCGCACCCTTTCGGTTCAGACACCTAGCTTACATTCTTATCACAATATTGTTCGTCCCGGGGAAATCAAATGGCGGATTGAGCACGTCATCGAAAGACTCTTGCACAGGCTCGGCGTCATCGCCGTTCGAAGGAATAAGGGAATTCCTCTGACCCCGCTTCGCGTCGCCGGCTCCCTTCCCATCAGGACAACAATACGTAGTCGTATCATCTCACCCGTGCAAATTGTCACCCTAGTGCCAGTGCACGTTTATCTAGTGTCACTCTGCAACAAAACGGCTCACGACACGATTTCGAATTGAAAGTCGCTATTCTTTCCAGTCAGTCCCATCAGCGGCGTGCCGCCGGAGCATTCAGGGGGAAACTTGAACAAGACGAGGTCCGCCTCCGCTCGCTGACACGAGCTACAGGCGGATGATCGATCATCCGCCAAAGCCTTGGCGTAGGCGGACAAACCAAAACGAACGTCAGACCTGGTCTTGAAATCACTCGTAAATTCTTTAAGTTTCTAGCCAGTTACATCCAAACTGCTAACGTAGATTCTACCGTTTACAGGAAAGTGTTCCCGCCGGCATCCTGGAGGTACTGAATGATGCTCGACGCGGTCTTGCGGCCATCTGCGAGGGCCTTGACGATGAGGGATTGTCCGAAGGCCATG
>CAYTVK010000173.1:0-5049 GCA_964441725.1 uncultured Candidatus Bathyarchaeia archaeon
CCAGAGGAGGACGCAATAAAGTGGGCTATACAGGAAGGAGGATGGCTCGCTGGATTGGTCGAGGGAGGAAAGATACCCAGTGATAAATCACATCAACGGGTCTTGCTTAGTTTCGGCGTCTCGAAGTCACTGTATATCGTGCTGGATGTGTATGGTAGGCGTTTTCTCGTGGTGGATGAAGACGATAACGTGCTGTTTCTCACGGGACTTGATGACGCGGAGCCCGAGCAGACCGCTACGTTGGTGGCTATGCGGCTGGGTGGGTGGCTGAAGGGAGCCGTGAATCGGGCTTAGGCGGTTATTGGTTGGTTAGTTGTTTGTATGCGTCTATGTAGTCTTGGGCGAATTCGCGGGCGTTTCTCTCGTTTCCCCTGTGTTTGAGGTCTATGCCTGTTCTGAGATGGTGGTAGAACTCATGTATGATGACGGATGGTTGTTTCAGTATGTCGCTGTTTAGGACTGAGATGGTGTGATCTCTTGCTGTGTAGGTTCCCCAGACGTTGGTTTTATGTCTCTTTGGTAAGCCCACTTTCAGCTTTGGCAATTCAACCTCGTAATGCTCCGATAGCTTCTCCAGCGCCTTCTCCGTCTCACCGTTCAGCACGAGCCAGACGATGTAAGCCTTAAACCTAGTCTCCAAACCAGCACACAGAAGGAGTCCACCCCATAAAACGGTATCTAAAATGTGAAATCAGCGATGAAGATAATTAAAAAAAAGAAGAAGTGGTTAGAGGAAATCTCTTCTTCCGCCATCGACGAGAAGGATTTTCCCTGTGATGTATCTTGATTTATCATTCGCGAAGAACAGCACTGCGTTGGCGATGTCCTCCGGCGTACCTGTTATGCCGAGGGACGCCCGTTCTCTTCTTCCCTCAAGCACCTTCTCGTACTCGGCGTCGCTCCTGTTTCCCTTGAGCATCACTGTGTTCACTGCTCCGGGTGCGACGCAGTTGACGTTGATGCCGTATGGTCCAAGATCGTAGGCGGAACTCTTGGTGAGCTGTATGACGCCTGCCTTTGAGACGGCGTAGCTGGTCTCGCCATCCATGGCTATCCCGAAACCAGAGTTGGAGGCGATGTTCACTATCTTGCCGTATTTTCTCTCAACCATGTGTCTTGCGGCTGTCTGGGTGCAGAGGAAGACGCCTTTGAGGTTGACTGCCATCTGCTTATCCCATACCTCGTCTGTGGTCTCAAGTATCGAGCCTCCGTAGGCAACTCCTGCGTTGTTGACGAGGATATCCACCTTGCCATACTCCGTTATGGCTGTGGAGAACATCTTTTCCACCTCATCCCGTTTAGAGACATCGCATTTTACAGCGATAGCGCGTCCGCCCATCTTCTTGATGGCGTTGACCACCTCATCTGCCTCTTCTCTGCTTTTCCGATAATTGACGACTACTGCGCAGCCTTCCTCGGCGAAGGCTAATGCTATGCCTCTTCCAATGCTGCGTGAAGCCCCCGTGACGATTGCTACTTTATCCTTGAAATCTGACATTCAAAACCACGATCCATGGATACATGATATCCACTTGTAATAATTAGCTTTTCAGAACTCAATAGTTTCATGAAATTGATGCCTCAACGGTGCGGAGGAGGAGGCTTGAGCCTCTGATATATTTTGTTAGTTTAGGAGAATAGATATAATAACCCAGTTTACCTGAAAGTAGAGGAAGGATTGTAGATGAGCATGCATGTTTCAGAGGATGACAAACGTCTAGACGTGAAAAACATCACATACCCCGGAAAGACAGGCAAGGTCCAAGCACACCTTGCTAAGCCAAAGGATGCTGGTAAACTCCCCGGTGTAATCATAATCCACGAAAACAGGGGTCTGAACCCCCACACCGAGGAGGTTGCGAGACGTATGGCGTTGGAGGGGTATCTAGCAATCGCCCCAAACGCGTTATCACCTGTGGGTGGCACCCCTGAGGACGCTGATAAGGCGCGAGATTTGATGGCTGGACTCGATGCAGGGGATACTGTGAGTAACTTCGTTGCCGCGGCCAAGTATCTGAAGACGCATCCAAACTCTACTGGGAAGGTGGGGATCACTGGTTTCTGCTGGGGTGGAGGGATGACTTATCAGGGTGCGGTCAACTCCCCCGATGTGCAGGCAGCTGTTCCATTCTATGGTAGGCAACCCGCCATTGAAGATGTACCGAAGATCAAGGCTTCTATGCTTATTCATTATGCTGGGGAGGATGAGCGAATTAACGCGGGTATTCCCGAGTTTGAGGAGGCGTTGAAGAAGGCGGGTGTTGAGTATGAGATCTATATGTATGAGGGTGCCCAGCATGCCTTCTTCAATGACACGAGCCCGAGATACCATGAGGCGGCGTCAAAGCTGGCGTGGAAGCGGACGATAGATTTCTTCAACAAGAAGCTCAAGCTCTAATCTTTTCCTTTTCTCCACTGAGCGGCTACCGCTGATGTGAAGGGCTGGATGTGGGTGAAGAACAGTTTGTATCCCTTGCACAGGTAGTTTAGTCCATGTTCTCCATCGGGGGTGTCGGTGAAGCGGTTCTTGGGGCACTCCCCGTTGCACATTGCTATGACGCTGCATTCTCGGCAGTACCGTGGTAGGGTTGTCTGTTTGTTTTCTCCGAATGTTCTTTGAGGTGGGCTTTCAAGCATTTCCACTAGTGGGGTCTGCTGTATGTTTCCTATGAGGTGCTCTGGGGTTACGTAGTGGTCGCATGAGTAGAGGTCTCCGTTGTGCTCCAGTACGGGGATGTCTCCGCAGGTGGGTCTGAAGATGCAGAGGGAGTGTTCTTGGTTGAAGGCGGTTCTGATGGCTTCCTCGAATATCTGCACCTTCACCCGTCCAATGTCGTCCCGTACCCATTCATCGAATACTGTGCAGAGGAACCTTCCCCATGCATCTGATGGTACGCTGAGTTCACTTACACCACTTTCTGTGTCTGACTGTGGGTCTACACATGGCAGGAACGTGATGTACTGGGCGTTTATCCCTTTGAAAAAACGATAAACAGCTAATGGCTGCTGGACGTTCACGGAGTTTACCACGCAGAGCACATCAGTATAGACCCCATGCTTCTGGAGAAGGCGATAACCATTCATAGCCTGCTCGAAGGTGGGTCGGTTATCCTTTGTTACTCTGAACCTGTCATGCAGTTCTTTGGGACCGTCAATGCTGATCCCGACAGCGAATCCCTCTTTGGCAAAGAATCTGCACCATTCATCGTTGAGTAGTGTTCCGTTTGTCTGGACTCCGTTGAGGATGGTCTTGTCCCGTGGCTTGTGTCTGCGCTGTAATTCAACTATTCTGCGGAAATACTCCAATCCTAGGAGGGTGGGTTCGCCGCCGTGCCATGAAAATGCTATGACATCATCTGGGCAAGCCTCGATGTGCTGTTTGATGTAGTTTTCTAGGATGGGTTCTGGCATCTTGAAGGTTTTATCTTCTGGGTAGAGCTGTTCTTTCTCTAGGTAGTAGCAGTATTGGCAGCCTAGATTGCAGATGGAACCAGTTGGCTTAACGAAGATCTGAAATCCATGGCTTGTCTTGACCATTTCCAAGAAAAATAGGTATCTGTTTTGGATAAGACTATGGATGTAAGGTGGTGTGGGAGAAATTGTTATTTGATTATTATAATTGGCAACGGGTTGCGTTATATGATATGTTAACTTGCATGTGCATCAACTGCTACCATGCCAATTAACGGATAAGAACCGGGATACAGATAATATTGTTGTTTAGAAAAGTGAGAGGCTACCTCAAGGAAATCACGAATGCTTCCTTTATTCAACATATAAACTAGTAAATTAAAAGCAGCATTTTCATACATTCTCATATCTATACAGAATATGCCATCACATTGTTTCATCTCATATTCTTTGAAGCTTGTATCTAAAACACCTAATCCTGTTGCTACTGTTGTTATATGCTCAACGCCTCTAAATGATTCGATTGGTTCACCTTTTCGAATAAACATTCTACCAATTACCTCCTTTTCAACAATAATGGTACCAGACCTATGCCGGGAAAACTTTGATGGAATTCCTTCAAATTTAATAAATAAATAAAAATCACCCTTTTCAGTTACTTCAACAGCACCAATAGAATAACTGTTATGTTCTCCAATTGCCATAATTTCAATTCTTTTTCTTGACATTTTTACCCTCGTAGTAGAAGCGTTACAAGAGAAAGACCAAAACAAACTAATCCTCCTATTGTAAGAATTTGCATGTATAGAAAATTCGTCGACATTTTTTTAGTGATCTCTCGTAACGAGTTTACATCTTGAGATATTGATTTAGCTATGATGGAAATGGTTTCTTCGTCTTTCTCTTCTGATATTTCACCCGGATAATAGCTTGATAAAGCGTTTAACGGTATGAGAATGTCTATTTCCTTTGGAAATGTTGTATATATGCCAAGAGCTATCACTAAAGTTAATAAAAAAATTGATAGACCATTGTATATTAATATGTATCCACTAAGATTTTCCTTGATCACGAAATAACATAGACCAATTATTATTGCGACGATTGAAAAGACCGTGTTTATCAATGAGTTTACTCTTGTAGTTACCTTATAATATGATTCGTAGGCTAGTTTGTAATATTCAAAGCCTAATGTGTAAAAAAAGGGGCAGACACTATTATTCCTCTTTAGTGTCTTTCTTTGTTTTTTGGTGTTTTTTTATGCTGTCAGAGTCGAGTCTCTCATAGATTTTTCCTCTTATCGAGACATCATCTTTAGGCATCACCCTAATTTTCTTAGATTCGGGTTTATCCTCACTCATGTTGAATACGTTAAATAGTTCTTAAATAAACTTTATGAAATTTCACTTAGTTCTGGATATTTAGTGCATTATACTTTTTTACATTCTCCAGATATTTTTTTACCTTTTCTTTAGTGTTTTGTTTTGACACTTCTTCCGGTAAATAATATCTTTGAAGTATTTCTATTCCATAGTGAATACCGAGCTGTCTGGCTGATATTTGAGATGCTTTGAACATATTATAAGAGTATTTTTGATGAATCGATTCAAAAGAATGGGCTTTTAAAAGAAGGACCAA
>CAYTVK010000174.1:0-5040 GCA_964441725.1 uncultured Candidatus Bathyarchaeia archaeon
CACCGAAAGTAGTGAGCATGATCTCTCTAGGGAAAAGAATAGCTTCAGGAGAGTTCAAGTTCGTTTACGTTGTTGGAATGAACCCAGTGCTCACATTACCGGATAGCCACAGCTTTATTGAAGGCTTCAAAAGAGACGACTGCTTCCTCGTAGTTCACGAGACTCACCTCACAGAGACGGCTCAACTCGCAGACATAGTGCTTCCAGCCACTACCTATCTTGAGAAAGACGATGTCTACCTCTCAGACTCTCACCCATTTGTTCGTCTGGGCAAAAAAGCAATAGAGCCCTTGGCTGAAAGCATGGATGAATACCCGTTAATGCGAGAACTAGCTCACCGAATGAACGTAAATAAGCCCTGGGTTCACGTAGATCCTTGGCTGGATATGAAGGAAAACTTCCGTGATGTCTTCATTGATGGTGATTTCGATGACCTTCTTCAGGGAAAATATCTCCAAGTACGTCAGAGACCAATGGATGAGTACCAGACCAAGACAGGGAAACTGGAGTTCACCTCAACCTCAGCCCCTGAAGGTGTCTCACCTATCCCTAAACAGCTTGAATTGAGCACCGAGGATGGTGAATTAATAATGCTAAACAGTTCACTGCCTCAATATGAGCACACCCAGTTCACAGACGTATACGATACAATTCCCTGTACTGCATGGGTAAACCCTTCAGACGCTGAAACATATGGACTAAAAGACGGCGGAAAACATACTATCTATAATCAGCATGGACAGATCGAGGTCAATGTAAAAATCACTGGAAAAGTCCTGCCCGGCGTAATCTGGTGCCCAAGAGAACTAATAGACGAAAATGGAAACCCTCAGAACAGTCTAGCCCCCGGTACTCCTCAAAAGATAGGCGGTGGCCCCATGTTCAACACCGTTAAAGTCAGGTTTAGGGAGAAAAGAAAATGAAATACGATATCACAGGAGTCATCAAAGAATACCCCAGAATACACATCGGTGTACTCATCGGGCTAAACATGGATAATAAACGCCAGATACCAGAACTTTATCAACTCCAAAAACAGGCCATAAAAAAAGCCCAAGAAGAGATAGGAGACCAGCCCCCCACAAAGCATCCTCACATCGCCTCATGGAGAGAACTCTACCGAAGCTTCGGCACTAAACCCGGCGACTACCGCCCCTCAGCTGAAGCCCTCATCAGAAGAACCCTGAAAACAGGTGACCTGCCGAGAATCAATAACGCTGTGGACCTCTATAACGTTGTGTCGGTGAACAATGTGATCCCTATGGGTGGATTCGACCTCGACAAGGTTGATGGAGACATTTATCTGCGGTTCAGCCCTGGAGATGAAGCTTTCATACCCCTCGGACCGGGTGACTTGGAGCTAACTTATCCCGGAGAAGTTGTGTACGCCGATGATTCACGAATACTGACAAGACGATGGAACTATAGAGACGCTGACTCGACGAAAATCACAGAAGAAACAAGAAACCTCGTAATGTTCCTTGACGCCACCCCGGAAATACCCGTAGGCAGAGTGCAGGATGCCTTAATGGAACTCAAAAACCTCTATGTGAAACACTGTGACGGAGAATACTCCACCAGTATCGTGTCTGAAGAAAACCCGGTAATGGAGTTGTGGGGCTAGGTCTCCACATTGTATTTGTCGTAAAGCTTCTTTAAGAGTGTGTCAAGCTCTCTCGCCCGATCCTCGGACTCGCTGGGTTTGAGTTCTTCACACTCGTAGCCGACCACTTCACGCATGTACTCAACGTTCTCATCTCTGTACACCACCGTTCCGTCGTCCTTGATCTGTTTAATTCCATCAAACTGACCTCCTGCTTTATTGATCTCAATAGCTTCCTCAATACTGATGTCCGGGATAGCCACCTCTGCGCCTTTCTCACCCAGTCTGCATGGATATGATCCGGGTAATCCATTGGGGCCGGGTACGCACTCCATGGTCTCGTTTGTGTTATAGTAAATGGCTAGCACATTCTTCAAGAAACTTGCAGCCGTCCTCATCTGGTCAACCAATGCGCCTGCATACTGGCTACTCTTTGCGTAACCTGCCTCAGCGTACATGTCTCGAAGTTTTGTATTCGGGTATCTGTCCGATACGTCTTCTCCATCAACCAGTATCTTGATCCAGAAAGGCGCATCCATACGTTTGGTATAGAACGCCCCATGATGCCCCACACCGTAGACCTTGACGCTTCTATAGGGCACATTCAAATCCCTTGCGATGATCCTTTTGAACCTGAAGACGCCGAGGTCCATGTTCCCGCCTCCACAGACGGGAGCCATACCGAGCTTACCCAGTACAACGTTGGTGGCGTCTGGGAAAGCTCCGTTAACCACTTTGATATTAACTCCGCTCTTTTTAACTGCCTGCATCAGCTTCATAGCCAGTGTCAGGTGGTTTGGAAGCCAAGGACCTATTGGGCCAATCTTCTTATATTCCTCGTCTGGCAGAAGCCGCGTCACCCACCATGAGCCTAGGCTTGCAAAGTTGCAAATAACCTTGGGCTGTAACTCCTTCAGCTTCTCCGCTGTACCCTCGATGTTGAATAAGTCTATCTTTTCAAAGCTGAGCTCGGGGTAAAACCCGAAACTATGGGCAATGTGAAGACATTCCTCTATCTCGAACTTGCCTTTCGCCTCGTTTACATCTGAACCTATGACTTTGATGGGTAGCCCCATGCTGGCGATCTGGTACATCATATCGTGGCCCACGCTACCTGCTGAGCCGATAATCATAATTGAGTTCATTTCCCTCAACAATTACTAGTGACTATGGGTAAATAACAGTCATTCTCAAATAATATTCTAGAACCTTCTACCATCTAATTTATAGCCTCTGCATACTAAATTTGTCTTCATATGGGGTTTATCTAGTTGAGGCAGAAGACACTCCTAGTCATCTTGATGCTTGCTATGTCTTTGATTCCTGTTGTTTATGCACAGGAAGACATCACCCCCGTGTCCTTAGAAGTAAAAATATACACAGATGGAAGCGCCCTCGTTCAATACATCGTTGAGAGTGATCCCACAAAGGTGCGTGTCAGCGTCGATCTATTCGGCGACAGCTACAATAACCTGATAATCCGAGACGAAGACGGCTTACCCCTCGACTCAGAGAGCTCAGGGTCAAGTCTAACCATAGACTCCATCGGAGCCTCAGAGCTCAACATTGTTTACACAACCTATGATTTAACCATAAAAGATGGCCCAATCTGGGATCTAAATCTCACATCACCCGTTACGACTACAGTGACCCTGCCTCAGGGAGCAGCCATCTTCGACTTAGGAAACATTCCTCTTGATCTTGGAAGTATTAACGGCGCTCAATATATTGAGCTTCCAGCGGGTGAGGTGTATGTTTCTTTCCTCTTATCTATGCCTAATCTCAGTGCTGAGGCTCAATCTGCAATAGATAAAGCAGGCTCCTACCTCAGCTCATTAGAGAATCAAGACTATATCTTAACAGAAGCCCGCACGGAACTGGCTCAAGCCCAGCAGCTACTTGGATCTGATCAGTTCGTGGATGCGAAAAACACTGCAAATCGGGCCATAACTACCGCTGATGAGATTGTAAACTCCGCAAAATCGGCGGCAACTGAGATAGCCCTCGCCTCATCCGCAATAGAACAGGCTCAAAATGAGGATAGAACCGCCGGGATCACACTGGCACAGGATACGCTATCCTCTGCAGAGACCTATTATTCTCAAGGAATGTACACAGAGGCTGATGTCTCTGCGAAACAAGCCTCTCAGCTAGCCTTCTCCGCGGATAAACCCCGTGGCGGAAACACCTTGCTCTACGTTGGAATACTAATAGTATTGGCAGCTGCCATAGGCGGATACTATTATATGCAGAATATAAGGGATAAAAAACCGCCTCAAACACCCATAATTGAGCCCGAAACCGAGGAAAAAACAGTAGATCAAGCAAGAATATTTGAAGAACACAAAGACCTCCGCCTAGAAGACAGAGAAGTAATCAAATTCCTCTCGGAAAATAAGGGAGAAGCCTTCGCAACGGAGATAAGAGACAGATTTGACCTCCCCCGGTCCTCAGCATGGAGATTAATCCGACGCCTAGTATCCCTAGAAATAGTAGAGGAAGTAAAAGTAGGTAATCAGAGCCTTGTTAGAATCCGGAAAAAATATCTCCGATAGATTTTTACAGCTAAAACTGTTCCAAAACGTTCCAACGCGTTCTTATAATATAGCCCAGACCCTTATTGGGTTCAGTGAAAAAGCGATGAGTCTCAAGATGGTAACGTTTACTCTGATACTGATGCTATTTCTCTCTCCATTTGTGCAGATGGTGAACGCTCAGGAGAACGAAACCGTGCCTAGCGCAAATTCAACCTTGACTGATCCGTTACTTGGTGTAAACACCACACTCACAAACACTACTATAATTGAGAATAATTCAACATCTCTAGGCGTTAACGATACAGAGGCAGATACTGGATCAATTGATCCGGTTTTACTTGTAATGATAAGAGATCAAGCCGAGAACCGGACTCAGGAGATGCTTCAACTATTAGGGAGCGTCACATTATCCCCGGATATCTCAAACAGTCTGATGCACGCCCAGCAGGCGATGGAGCAAGCCCAGAACTTTGAAGGAAGTAACCCTAGGGCAGCTGCTCAGCAATATCTTAGAGCCATGAAGCAGTACAGAAACGCTCTAAGAAGTTATCTGAGAGATAACCCAGATGCCCTCAGTAATTTGGAGGCTTCACAGCCTGAAGTGAATGGTACTGCAGCTGACGATATCAACGGTACAGTCACTGAGGCGGTAATCAACTCAACCAAGGTCCAGTTAATCAACCAGTTCCAGGAGAGATTTCAGGAACAGATAGCCGCTATGATTGAGAACGTGGATAACGTTACAGGTGATATGTCTCCCCAGGACGCCATTAAAGCTCAGCAGTCTCTGACAAAGGCTGAGGAGAAACTCCTTAGGATTCAGGAGCGAATTCAGAGTGGTCAATACGGTGGAGCACTGGATGATCTGGATAACACAACGAGTACACTCGATAATGACCT
>CAYTVK010000175.1:0-5007 GCA_964441725.1 uncultured Candidatus Bathyarchaeia archaeon
TTCAGAAATCAGAATAGAGCAACCTTCAAGTTGCTGTTCAACAGCATCTATTACAGTTCTGTCTGACCACCTTTATGGGGGAGTTCTCTGTTTGAAGGCGTCCGCTATTTTTTTCCCAACAGCGAAATAGCCGTCGTCTCCGGGGTTGAAGATTATTGGCTTTACCCTCGTTATATCGAGTTTTCCATCAACTAAGGAAGCCTCTTCTGCTTTCACATCAATTATCTCACCCACGAACATTGTATGCAGACCAAGTTCGATTGTTTCCTTGAGCCTACATTCAATGGTCACGCGGCACTCCTCAATGATGGGTGCATCAACCAGTTTGCTTTCAGTTGTCATCCATCCTATGTCTTTGATCTTATCAGTGTCTCGCCCAGAGACTATCCCAGCGTAGTCGGCTTCCCTCCACTGTTCTTCATCGGGGATGTTGATGGTGAATGATTTCCTGTTTATAATGTTACCATGCGTGAAGGTAGCCGCTCTCAGGCTTACCTGAATACATGGCGGTTTGCTGCAGCAAATACCACCCCAGGCAGCGGCCATAATGTTGGCTTTACCAGCCTTATCATAGGTTCCCACCAGCCATACCGGTGTTGGAACAGCCAATGTTTTAGCGCCCAAGCTTTGTTTCATATGGATTCAATCGCATCGGCATTATTTGATACTTAGTTAATTAGATGCGGATATTGTTTACCAACACGAGGATAAGAGTTAGAATTTACTAATTTCTATATAAATTTCGCATAAAAAAGGTTCATAGCTCTAAATCTATACCTCTAGCCGATACCCGCTGTTTATACTCGGGCTAACTAGAAGTGTTCCGCAAATTCCTTTTAAAAAAACTTCAACTATCTAGGCATGCCAATAGCGGTATACAGAAATGGGCGGGTTGGCATTCTGGCGACCGTGATCCTATTGATGAGCATAGTTCTATTCATTGGTAGCATTTACTATCTTACATTAAATGGTCCATGGGGTGGAGGATCGCTTTTTGGGAAGGATCTATTCAAACCTGCGTCTATGTCAAATGAGAAGACGGAGATTAAAACGGATATCGTCCCGGATGTAAGACTGAACATCACCGAGGCTATTCATGAACTGACAGGTTTAGGCTGCGTATTCACAGAATACAATGGTCAGTATTCAGGTCTTGAAACAATTAAATTAGAATATCAAAACTTCAAGAAAGTTGCAGTAGACCGAAAAATAGTCTTCACCATCGAGAAAGATCAGGATACCATCGTCCTTCTTGTGATAAAAAATAATGTAATGTACGAGTGGGGCCCTCGGCAAACTACCTAAAAGGGGCGCTTGAATAGTTTATTCATGAGCCGAGTTGCGGTAGTTAAGGGAGAAAGGAGCCTAGAGACAGTCTATAGAGCGCTTGATCTGATTCCTTTTGATGACGCATTTAAAGAATGGCAGCGAGTCTTGATTAAGGTCAACTTTATTACAACTAAGAACTGGGAGACGGGCGCAACCACGGACCCCATTGTGGTTGAGGCGCTTGTTAACAGGTTGAGGAAAATCGGTAAAGAGGTTATCATTGTTGAGTCTGATGCCCAGACTACTAACGCAGATAAGGCTTGGATAGCAAGCGGGATGAATGAAGTAGGGGAACGTCTCAATGTGCCCTTCATTAATATGCGTCACGTTGATGAAAAAATCGAGTTAGATGTTCCAGATGGACGAGAGTTGAAGAAAATAAAGGTGGCTAAGATTGCCACAGAGTCAGGCATCGTCTCAGCGGCTAAGCTCAAGACCCATGTGAGTACTCATGTTACTCTTGGCATGAAGAACATGTTCGGGATGCTGACGACCAAGTTCAAAGGTCAGTACCACATCAGGGGGATGGACAAAGTTATACACGACATTAACAAGACGTTGCCACCTCATTTGACGGTAATAGATGGATTTGTCGCAATGGAAGGCAGAGGACCTGTTAATGGTAAGCCCGTGAAAATGGACACCATCATTGCTAGTCTTGACCCTGTTGCCGCTGATGCAACTGCCTCGCGGGTGATGGGCTTCAATCCTGAGCGAATCGATCATATTAGGTGGGCGTATGAGAGCGGGATAGGTGAGATAAATGATATCGAGGTCGTGGGGGATAGCGTAGACGCCGTGAAACGAGTGTTTGAGGGCGCTACATTGTAGAAGATATGAATTAGAAAAAGAGAGGAGATTTATTCCTCGATTATCTCGACGTTTGCCCTGGGCACGGTAACTACTTGACCATCATCTAGTTCTATTGTGACGACGCGTACCATACTCTCGGATTCCAGTCGCTGCAACTCAACTGGGAGACTGTGCACCTTACCGATGGCCCCGAAGTATGGCTGCCTAATGATCCTGATGGGTGTCCCAGGCACCATTCCTTGGGATAGTGCTTCTGCGTCTACGTCTTCCTTCATCTCATTGGGTATAATGATCTCTGGACGAAGAACGCCTGCCCTTATCTGAGTAGCGCCGTTCACCGATGCTCTGTATCCCTCGAATTCTTTGATTAGATCAAAGGTTCTTAGGTTCATGATCATGTTACCGAATCCTTCGGTTATGATAATGGTGATGCCTACTTCTTCCTGACCAGTGATCGCTACGCCGATCTCTTCACCGGTGAAGGTAGTCAAGTCCTCGTGGCGGATACCTCCGCTTACAATGGCTGAGACACCGATTTCAACGGCCTTCTTGAGGGCATCTAACGTTACTCTACTTCCACCGATGAGTACCTTGCCTTTGTGCTCTGGTAGAATCTTATCAGCGTCGAGGGTCTCGTCATTTGAGGATACTGCCATGTGGATGGTTCCATGAACCTCTCCACCTATCCCGAAGATGCCTTGAATGAAAGCTGCATGGGTCTCGATGTAAGCGCCTTCCTTTGGCATTACATCCACGATTTTGCCCGGTATGTAGGCGTCTATTTCAACTGGGATGGGTGATCCCCTAATAATAGCCTGTCCAGTAATCTCGCTGAAGCTCTCTAAAGTTCCAGTTACGGGAGCTTTGACCTCCTTTTTAATCAAGCCGAATAGGGCCTTATAGAAGGCTAGTGTTTCCCCTTTTTCGATCTTTTCTCCCACTTTCTTTGTCATGTATTTCGGTGTGTCTTCTGGTTCGAGGCCCATAACCATGGATATTTTTACTATCTCGGGGTCTCCGCTGATCTCGGTTTTTGCGATGATTTGATCGTACTCTACTGTGTCCCCTACTTTAACGAACACTTCTCCTAGTAGAGGAAGGCGTCGTAGTTTTTGGACAATCATTGACTTTTTGACTTTTAGTCCAGGCGTGTATGCGTGAGCTTCTTCAGTCTCTTTCTCTTCGTCGTTTGTTTTTTTCTCTTCCATGTGATCTACCATTAGATTAACGCCTCCAGTAAATCCTGTGGGTATAGATTAGTCGCTTTGAACCACTGGATGAGCAGCTCCTTACGTTTCTGGTCATTATCTGGCATGTACAGTGGTCTTCCACGTGCATCTAGGAGCAGCCCTGCTATTCCTCCCTGCACGGTTGTTTCAAGCTCTTTACCGGGTCCTGCGCCTACATCGTAAAGGTTGTTGGGTTCGATCATTACCTTGGCTTCCTGTTCTGCTGCTAATGGAATTAGTTTGAGGTCGCCTAGGTTCATGCTTTCTTCGAGTTTGTTTCCGTTGGGCATCTCGATGTGTAGATCCATTACGTGTTCTCCAAACTTTGCCTGCCCTGAAGCCGCGATGCTTGTACCAAGTCTTACGAGGCAGTCTTTATCAAATACGTTCCACGCCGCTTCACGGTATACAGTTGATACAACGCCTAGGTGTGGCATCATGAAGACGCTGTCCTGCATCATTCTCGTGACTCCTTCGGTTAGCCATGCGTCTGTAAGGATGAGCATGCTCTGTATTCTTCTTGGTGCATGGCTTAGTAGGCCGCCTGTTCCTGCACAGATGTCAATGTTCATCATCTCGACGTAGCTGTCCTCGACTGCCTGCTCAAACATGTCACTTATGGTTCTCTGTATCTGTACTCCTTTGAGACGAGTAGCTATAGTCCTGTGGTGTTTAAGTCCGAGTCTGAGGGCTTCTCTTGCTACGCTGTGCTCAACCATCAAGTCCTCCAGTGTCTGGGGGATGGTTGTTGGCCGGATCATCTTGTTCATGAGGCGACTTGCTACTTCTTCCTTGTCGAGGTTGAAGGGAATCCACCGCATAATGTTCTCGATACCTGCCTCTTTCATGACGTTGGTTACGCTATAGCTCATGCCTAGATTGGCTGATACGCTACGCACGAACCTACCATCAACGATTGAGTATATGTTTGTGGTTGCTCCGCCTAATCCTACGCCGAGAACATTCTGGTTGTAGGTGTTAGCGATGAGTTGTATGGCCATTCCCTCACCTGCTGGAGTGGGCATGATGTCAATATCAGTCCACTTCATCAGCTTTGTATAACCTGGTGCATGGCTCATGACATGTTCCATGAATAGCTCGTGAACAGCCCGACGCGCTGGCTCTGTGTTTTCCTGCTCAAGAACCGGCCTGATGTTATCCACCATCTCGAGAGCGAATCCGTCCTTCATGAGGGACTCGATCTGTGGCCTTAGCGCCTTGTTCCCGGCGTAGACGATGGGTAGTTCATATGCTACTCCGAGTCTGGGTTTTGGTTCAGCTGCCTTGATTAGCTCAGCTATCTCCATGACGTGCTGGCTTGCTCCACCATCGGTTCCACCAGCCATTAAAATCATGTCAGGTCTCAGGCTTCTGATACGCTGAATCTTCTGGTAGCTCTGCCTTCCATCGTCTCTAGCAATAACATCCATGACGATGGCTCCTGCTCCTAGGGCGGCCCTGTTCGCTGATGTAGCTGTCATCGATTTGATTAACCCGGCGACCATCATCTGTAGTCCACCGCCAGCGCTACTGGTGGTACAGTAGAGGTCTACGCCTTTCTCGCCGTCGTATGGAATTATCATTCCGCCTTCAGGTGCGAGGAGCTTATGTCCGGTTAATTCCTCTACCTCACGTA
>CAYTVK010000176.1:0-5002 GCA_964441725.1 uncultured Candidatus Bathyarchaeia archaeon
TTTCCGTCTTCTGTCTTGAGTATTGGTAATGCTTTTATTTCTATGAATTCTTCTTCATGTAGATTGCTTAGAAGCGGGTAGATACTGCCTGGACTGGGTTTCCAGTCCATATAGGATTCTATTTCTTCAGCTATCTCGCTTCCTGACATTGGTTTTTCTTTGAGCATTATCAGGGTTATGTGTCTTAGCATTCCTCTGGGGACTCCTATGCGTCTCCTTGGGTGTCTATGGTATCCATTCATCTATGTTTACTCCAAATATCTAGCTCGATATCGATTTCGATATCGAATGTGATATTGACTTAAAAACGTTTCTCATTTACCTAAATAAAACGGATATACCCCATTTATCCCTGAAAACTAATTCAGCTAACCCTTTTCTCTGCTCCTTGGGCTTGGCATCATCTGAGTAACCTAGTGGTAAAATGGATTCTACCAAGAAGCTCGCAGGTGCCTCAACTGCCTCAGTCACCAGCTTTGGGTCTGATGGAGTATAGGTAACAGTGGCTAGACCTCTCTCCTCCGCCGCCAGAATCGCATATGCGACGCTCACCCAGACGCTTGGCTTATAGTTGGGCGCCGTGGTATCACCCAGTACAACTATTAGTGTAGGTGCCTGAGTTAGCATGGGCTTCGCCGGGCTCAAGCCCTTTGCGTTATAGCCTTTCTTCCGCTCTGGGCTAATGGATTCATAGAATGTTTGCTCTCCTTTCTCGGCTGCTGTTCTAATTCTTTGTTTTTGTTCGGGATCGGATACTATTATGAATCTCCATGGCTGTGTATTGCTGCCGCTGGGGGCCTGCCTCGCTGCTTCAAGTATGTATATGATATCTTCCTCTTGGACTGGGTCTTGTTTGAATGCGCGCACTGTTTTTCGATTTGTGGCTGTCTCAAGTATGGTCATATAACGAATGAAAAGGATTCAAACCATTATATTGTTTAGGCTTGTAGATTGAATTCTATTTCTTTCTCGTCGAAGCCAAGTATCACTGAGTCATCTATCCTAATTACTGGAAAAGCTATGGGCAGATCATGTTCCTTGAGAAATAATGTGACCTCTCTTTTCTCGTCATGTGTCGCCTTATCTACGTTGATGAATCTGAAGGCATAATCTCTCGCACGGAAATAGTTCTTTGCGTTTGAGCAGTGGGGGCATGTGCTTAGGGCATAGATAATGATATCGTGCTCGTTGTTTGTTCCTGATACCGCTGTATAATTCACGTTCTCATTTAACCGATTGGCTGTTTTTAGAGGTTTCTTGTCTTTTTCTCTATTTGTCTATACTCACGGAAATAGAACGGTATCATAACAATCAGATATGAGTATAGACCTATTTTGGCAATATACCAGTCCTGAAACCAGATTGAGCTCCCACTCCAATACGGGGAAGGACCGTTTTGAGCGTATAACAGGACTAAAACCAGGATACTTAAAATCATTATAATCTTTTTTACGTTTCCTTTACTGAGCAATGATTCACTTCGCTTGATTGGACTGGGCATTGACTGGGGTTTTGAGGCTCCTGGGGCAAATGGGCATGCGTTCTCAATCAATCTGATATCTCCCAAAGATCTTGTTGGCGAGCTGTGTTGGCGTAGTCAATTGATCTTTGGCTTGAAGGCTTATGTCTCTCTCAGCTGCTTCTGCTTCCAAAAGGTTTCTGCATGATGAGTTTAGATGGCATGTGTTGCAGTTTCCCTCATAGAGGTACCATACTTTTAGTCCGTTTGATTTGCTGAGGCTTACGATTACTGGTATATCGTGGGCGGGGCTGTACGCTGACATTATTCCCTCGATGAGGTTTACTGTTTTTACCATGAGATTGTTTGTGTCGGCGGCTTCCATGAATGCCTGTTCGACTTTCTGGTCTATGATCTGGTATGCTTTGTGGACTGCTTGTCTGCTTACGCCGAGTTTTCGTCCAATGTCTGATTGGGTTAAATTACGTCTTCTGAGGTCCCAGATGCTCGCTTCTCTTGGCGTAAGGTATCCGACGCGAAAAGTCAACCTAGCTCAGGTAAACCTCTATCAGTTGACATTTAAAATAATTTCTAGTGTAGACAAGTCTGTTTAACGTTTCATGTTATATTTGTGGTTCAACAGACGTCTGTGTATGAGAATATTGGTGATTATACCAATTACAGGGATCAATGATACCCAAATAGAAGAACGGATGCGGTTTCTGCGAAGCGTCGCCAGAAAAGATACAGTACTAGAATACATCCAGATAAAAACAGGTCCACCCGCCATAGAATGTCCGGTTGATCACCTTCAAGCATCGGCGGAGGTGATAAAATACGTTAAGGCAGCCGAGGAAAACGGGTATGACGCTATAATAAGCTGGTGCGGTGGTGATCCGGGGATAGAGGAGGCGAGAACTCTAGTTGACATCCCAGTTATCGGTCCCGGAGAAGCCATGCTTGTTCTTGCATCTTTGATGGGTAAAAAGATAGGCTGCATACATCATCCACTGCCGGTTCTGAACCTCAGAGACGACCTAGATTTGACATACAAGCTCACAGAAGAGGCTATTCAGAGATCAATCAAAGAGGGAAACGACTCCTTCTACCTCGACTGTCTGGGTATGTTCGGGATGGGAAAACCATTGAGAGAAAAGACAGGTCTGCCTGTAATCGATGGAGGGGAAGCCAGCGTAACACTCGCTGAAGTAGCGGTCACCCTTTGCCTCAAGCCCAGCAGGATAGCATATCCAAGATATCCGCCAAAACATAGGTTAGATAAGTAGATTACTGGTAGCGGCCTCTTGCTGTTATGGGCCAGACAGCGCATACGACGCCGTCTTTCACTACCACAATGTCATCATGCTGATTCACTGTTGTGCAGCAGTGATTGGGCGTGAACTCAAGCTTCTGTCCCCACCTCAGCTTCTTTCTGTTAGGGTCTCCGTCCTTGAAGTAGATGGTTCCATGTTCCTCGCTCAACCCGACTCTTTCAAATTCCAGATATTCTCCATCGGCTTGAACAAGTACAACAGGCTCAACTCCCTCGTGTCCTCCTGACATCACTTTTGCTCCCGCATCTGTAACCACTCGGTTCTCGAAGTTGTCGCTGATTACCTGTGTTAGCACTGTTAAGCTGTTTTTGAAGTAAACATCGTTGATGGTCTGCCACCCATATCCGCTGCCCTCTTTTCCTGCTCCGAAGACAAAGCTGCCTGGCTCTATTTCTGTGATGCCCGGATAGTTGCCTGTCACCTGATATGTGGCTGTGCTTCCCGCTGATACGATCTCGACCTCTATGCCCGCTACTCTGATGGCGTTGGCTGTGTCTACTGTCTGTTTATCTCGTTCAAGCGCTGTCTCCTTTGGTACAGGGTTTTCGTAGCCGTAGATACCTCTAAAATTCAGTCCGGGTAGCTTCATGATCCGCTTAACCATTTTGACTGCGTCTTCTCCGGGGCTTACGCCGCATCTTCCATGAGTGACCTCAATGAGCACATCCTGTTTGACGCCCCAGCGTTCAGCGATTCTGCTGATCATCTCGGCTTCTTGAAGATTATCTAGGCTTGTTAGGACTTTTCCCTCACCCATTGCAACTGTCATGCCTACAAGTCGCTCCAGTTTCTGGGGGTCAGCCATCTCTTGGCTTATGAGTATGTTCTTGTCTCCGTAGAGTATACCGCTGCTGAGCAGTATCTCCGCTTCACTGAGCTTCTGGGTCATTACTCCGCAAGCTCCTGCTTCGATGAGTTTATTGCAGATCGCTGCGGCTTTGAAGGTCTTCGCATGGGGTCTGACGTTTACCTTTGCTTCTCTCGCGAATTTGAACATCTTATCTATGTTCCACTGGAATTTCTCCAAGTCGAGAAGTAGCGCTGGTGTCTGTATCTCCTCGACGGGCTTTCCTATGATTGACATAAATGAAAATGGGTTCTCAGGTGCTTAACAGTTTCCCAGCCTGTGTTAAAAGTAGCCCTTCATCATCTTATCCATCCACTCTGGGATGGTGGCGTCTTTTCTGTCATAGACTGGCACGTATGGTTTGATGTCTATTACCGGTGTTCCATCAATAGCATCCAGTCCATGTACCTTGACGCTGTTATCAGTTACTTCAACGATTTCTACTGCTGTAACCCCTATTCTATTGGGTCTGTGCCTCGCCCTCTGGGCAAATATACCTACAAGAGGCAAATCTTCTCTTTCCTGTGGGTGCCTCCTTAGATGTTTTTCTGGATCGTATTCTGCTTGATGTAGGATTGTAAGCACCATAAGGTGGCTGAATCCATCTAGTCCGAGAAGTCCGGGTGCATATTCTGGCTTGAGTATTATCTCTGAGATTACCTCGCCCCAGTTCATATCAACTGGCTCGGTAACAGGTGATTTTACGGTGCCGATGATCTCGCAATTCATCTTGAAGAGAAACAGTGTTTAAAGATAAAAAATGAAGGGGTTTAGACAGTTACTCTGTATCTGTCCATAAGCTCTTGGCGCTTACCCTCGTTCCAGCCAGTCACATCAGTGTAGTAGCCGGTGATCCTGCTCCAGTGACGTACATTGGTACTGCCACATGTTGGGCAAGCATTCAACATACCAGCGACGGTGCTCTGGCACTGACTGCACACAGTCAAATCCTTGGTATAACTGAAGTAACCTATCTGACTGTTGCGGCAGATACGCTGCGTCAGCTTGTAAAGCGCCTCTGGGTCGCTGCTGCTCTCACCTATCCATGCGTGGAATATGTTTCCACCACTCAGTATGGGGAAGAACTTGTGCTCGATGTCAATCTTCTTACCCAGCGGAATCTTTGCGCCAACGTACGCGTGTGTACCGTTACTGTAGTAGACGGGTGCATCACGTTTCTTTACCAGACTGTTGATGGTTGTGGTGTCTCCCTTTACCATCTGACGCGCCATCTGCTTGTACTCTGGGCTCACTAGATCGGCTACAGCGAAGGTCTGAGCAGTGGACTCAGCCGGGGTTCGCGCCAGCATCACCTTCCAGCCGCTCCTCATTTCCAAACCCTTCCTGAACTTTTCCATATCA
>CAYTVK010000177.1:0-4979 GCA_964441725.1 uncultured Candidatus Bathyarchaeia archaeon
ATATACAACTCGACCTCTACATAGACTCTACTAAACCATCATTGAAGGCGAATATATTGGCGGCGCTAGCTGACGCTATGACGAATTCTACTAGCAGTTTGGAGAGTTCGAAAAGTGTTGTGGATATTAAAGAGGAGCTTGCTTTTGGTGGAGTTGAGTATAGTAGCCTCGATGTGAGCATACCTTCGGTAATGGGATATGTTTTGACCTTCTTGGTATTGTTAGTAAGCTTGCTCATTTTGCTTAGAGAATCATCTATGGGGACGCTTCAGAGGCTTTACGTTACTCCATTAACAGCGTTCGAGCGACTCCTTGGATACCTGTGTGCGTTACTCGTTGTAGGCTTCGTGATGTCCAGTATCGTCCTTCTTGTCGGAGTAATCATCTTCCATGCTACTGTCCGCGGTAGCATCATTCTCCTCTTCTTCTGCACAATCATCTACGCTTTGTCCCATGTACTTCTCGCAGTCTTTCTCAGCAATTTCGCCAATAATGAGCTTCAGGCGATACAGCTTGCCTTGATTATTGCCTTTCCCAGTATGGCTCTCGCAGGGCTTCTTGTGCCCGTGGCAAGTCTTCCAGACTATATACAGCCATTAGCTCATATTGTCCCCCTATATTATGGGAACAGGGTGTTCGAAGGCGTGATGTTGAAGGGGTATGGTTTGAGCAAGGTTGGAGGCGACCTGCTGGTAATATGCATCATGTTAGGTATTTTCCTATTATTAGCTGTGATGACTGTAAAAGACAGGATTGATGCTTAAAATGCAAGTTATACTGACGCACCAGCGCGCGATGCTAGAAAGTACATGAAGCTGTAATTAATCGCTATCACCTTCTACGAGCACTCGTCTAACCAAGAGCACTTCATTGTCGGTAGCGACTATATGTGTGAACCATACGTTTTTAAACATTTTATCCAGCCTAGAAAACATGACCTCCATCATAAACCCTAGAAGACTCATCGACACCATCAACGCATTCGGCTCAATAGGGAAAACCAGCCAAGGAACCACACGCCTGACACTAACAGACACAGACAAGGAGGCGAGAGACAAGCTGGTGGAGTGGCTCAGCGAGGAATCGCTGGATGTCAAGATCGATAACATTGGAAACATCTATGGTATACGGGAGGGAACCGAAGACCTACCACCAGTAGTCTTGGGGAGCCACATCGACACAGTGAAGAACGCAGGTATCTACGATGGAGCCCTTGGGGTGCTTGGAGCCCTAGAAACCATCAGAAAACTAAACACTTTGGGCATCGAGACAAAGCGACCAGTAGCAGTAGCTGCCTTCACAAACGAGGAAGGCGCGAGGTTCCAACCCGACATGATGGGAAGCATGGTCCACACAGGTGCATTGCCTGTTGAGGAGGCTTGGATGGCTTCAGACGATGACGGGGTCACAGTGAAGGATGAGCTGCAGAGAATAGGGTACCTTGGGAAAGACACCATCGAAGCTGGAAACTATCTTGAGCTTCACGTAGAGCAAGGACCGATATTGGACAGCGAGAATCTTCAGGTAGGCGTAGTTGAAGGAATACAGGGTATGGCTTGGTGGGACGCCATATACACTGGGGAGGCGAACCACGCCGGAACCACGCCCCTGAGTCTTAGGCACGACGCGTTATTAGCCACTGCTGAGGTATGTATAGGGCTCAGGGAGATGGCTGACGGCCTCGGGGAGGGCAGCGTAGCAACCGTGGGGCGTCTTCACGCACAGCCTGACATCAGGAACGTTGTGCCTGGTGAGGCCTTCTTCACCGTTGATTTTAGGCAGTATAGGTCTGAGCTGTACGAGGAAGGACAAGGACTGGTTAAGAAGCTGATACGGGAGACAGCCGAGAAGCACATGCTGGAGTACACGCTCACTCAGACAGTAGACGTCAAACCTGTTCGATTTGACACAGAAATGGTGAACCTCGTTGAGGAGAAGACCAAGAAGCTGGGATATAGCTACAGGCGAATGCACAGCGGGGCGGGACACGACGCCCAGTTTATGACCCACATCTGCCCCACAGCCATGATATTTGTGCCCTCTATCAATGGTAGGAGTCACTGTCAGGAGGAGAAAACACTGGACCAAGACCTAGTGAATGGGGCGAACATACTCTACAACTGTGCGCTGTCTCTAGCCGAGGCCCAGTAACCTCTCAGAGAGATCATTAAATAAAATGGGTTTGAGTGGAATACACCACTCTATTGGTTTTACAGTTCTTTTACAGCTTTCTCTAGGTTCTCAAGAGCCTGCTTCAGAATCGATCTCGGGGTGGCGATGTTGAACCTCATGAACATGGAGCCACCATATCCAAAGAGGGTTCCCTCGTCGAGCCACAGCTTTGCCTTCTTCAGCATGAACTCCATGAGCTCCTCATCATTCAAGCCCAAGCAGCTGCAGTCAACCCACGCAAGATATGTTCCCTCAAGGGGATACATCTTGAAGTCTGGAAGCCTCTTCGCTATGAACTCCTCAAGGAACTTGAGGTTACCCTTCAGGTAGGCTAGTAGCTCATCCAGCCAGGCTTCGCCGTGGTTGAATGCTGCGTCCTGAGCAGCCATTCCGAAGATGTTGCTGTGTCCACTGCCCTTTGTGATCTGATATCTGAGTTCGTCGCGCAGCTTCTTGTTAGGTATGATGGCGTTAGCGTTGGTCAAGCCAGCTAGGTTGAAGGTTTTGCTTGGCGCCACCAGTGTGACTGTTCTCTGCATTGCGTCCTCTGAGACTGTTGCGGTGCAGGTGTGCTTGATGTCTCCCAGTATGAGGTCGTTGTGGATCTCGTCGCTGATGATCAGTATGTCCTTTTTCTTGCAGATCTCCGCGAGTTTCTTCAGCTCGTCCTTCTTCCAGACCCTGCTTATGGGGTTGTGGGGGCTGCATAGGATGATCATCTTGGTCCTGTCATCAATCTTCTTTTCCATGTCCTTGAAGTCCATGGTGTAGTACCCGTTCTCCAGCTTGAGTGGGTTCTCGACTATCTGTCGTCCAGTGCCCAGTATCTGCCTCATGAATGGGTAGTAGACCGGAGGCTGGATCAGCACATTGTCTCCTGGCTGTGAGTAGGCTTGGATGGCTAGGCTGAAGCCAGCTACGACGCCGGGAGTCCAGAGTATCCAGTCTTTCTCTACGCCTTTCCAACCGTGGCGCTTATCCATCCAGTTAATCAGGCCCGTGTAATAGCCGTCGCTTGGGGATGTGTAGCCGAATATTGGGTGTTTTGCACGTTCCTGTATAGCCTTCACTACGTCCGGTGGGCACGCGAAGTCCATGTCCGCGACCCAGAGTGGGAGCAAGCCCTCTATCTCTGGATATCGCTTCTTCTGTGACCATTTGGCGGATTCAGTTGAAGTTCTGTCGATTATTGAGTCAAAGTCGTATACCAATTTGAGTCATTTCAAGATGAGGCTTTACTCATATATGTTTAGCGCACGGACGCCAGTTTTTATTATAGTTGTTGATATTTTTTTTACTAGGTATCGTTGATTGGTGAGATAAAATGAGTATAGAGTCCTTGGAGTCTAGTGTTCTAGTACCTTATCTGTCTCAAACAGATACCTGTATAATTAATCAGAGTTCAGAAGTAAATTAGACACGAACTTTTTCTCCTAACTTGAGTAGGTGTTGGACCTGCCAATCTCGTTCTTTTTCCACGGCAGCGTCGGCATCAGATGCATCGGTGGCTCTATGGATGGCCTGTAGGGCATAAATTGCTCCACCAATAGAGTGAGTGGGAACATGTGCGGTTGCCACGGCTTGACCCGCAGCGCGGGCAGCGGAGCGAGCAGGACTATCCTCACATACCTCACGGGCAGCTGCATGAGATGCAAGCGAAGCCCCACGTATGACTGGCATCTTAAACTCTCCTGTATCTATCCACGTCTGGAGTGTCTTTATAGCTTGTCGAGGGCGATGGTCTTTTGGGTATTTTTCCTCAAAGTATGGCATGACTCGCTCGACGCAATCAATCGCCCAAATGGCTAACGTTTTCTGGTCAGTTTTTTCCACGAGTTCTAAAAACTCGTTTTTATAGCGAACAAGTGAGAATTTGGATTTAACTGGTCCAGTCTTGACTCTCAATTAATTTCTTCAAATAAAATGTACGCGCACTTGATAACAATAACCTTCATTTACCCAAGACGACGAGACTGTTCTACGGTACACCTTTTTGCTTCTGATGGCAGCCCCTTTTCTCTCATAAACTCCTATTAGTAGCCAACTGATCAGGAAGATGAGGCTACATGGATTCTCATAGAACCGGAGTCTGCGTCTTCGCTTGGCGTTGCCTCAGGTATAAACCCAACGCTGCTGCGTGCAACCTCGAAGGAGGCGGATCATTCTGCGGTGAGTGGAGGCGCTTCAACGGGTTCAAATCCACTAAACCTGAACCCACACACAAAAAGTGATGATAAACAACTCAACCTAATTGTGTTTCCTCTTCTCCATAGCCTCGATGGCGTCAGTTCTCTCCAGTATCTTCTTACATCTCTCAGCGGAGGCGATGTCAATCATCCTGCCATCAACGCTCACAGAGGCTGTGCCTTCCTTCAACCCCGCCTCAAATGCGTCAAGCTCCTTCCTCATCTGGGCTACCAGATCACCCGGTACGCTGAAACCCTGATTAAGATACGGGATAGGCGCGGGGTGAATGGACTGGGCACCCATGAAGCCCAGCCTACGGGAATTAATGGCTGCCTCTAGGAAGCTCTCAGGGTTACTAAACGTGAAGGGCTCGACACCTATTAGCCCCATTGGCTGCACACCAGCTGCGTTTGCGTCCATCACAATCTTTGATCGGGCAAACCATAGCTCGTCTCCTTCTTTGCTGATCTGGACCCCCATCTCCTGCGTGAGGTCCTCGGAGCCCACACCGATGGATACGATCCTTGGACTGGCTGAGGCTATCTCATACGCTTTGATGACTCCCAGCGCCGTCTCCACGGATACTGCTATCTGTACTGTGCCCTTTTGGATGCCTCGCT
>CAYTVK010000178.1:0-4976 GCA_964441725.1 uncultured Candidatus Bathyarchaeia archaeon
AGTTCACGGCACCAGACTCAGCGCAAACCATGGAACTAGAGGCAAACGTCATCTTCCAGCAGGGAGCCTCATGGTACTACACCGATGGAGAACAATGGTATAACGACTTCACCTTAGACGTTGCTGAACCAAGCGGAGGCATACCCGGATTCTCACCGCTGATACTTCTAGCAGGTGCGTTGATGTATATCCTCATCAGACGACGAAGATAACACGCCTCTTAGCTACTCTAGAAGCGTAACGAATCCCTTCTCCCCATCCACCCGTATCCTCTGACCAGTCTTCAGGATACTCGTAGCATCACCGACCCCAACAACAGCTGGGATACCGTACTCACGAGCCACGATAGAGCCATGAGTCATCAAGCCACCCACCTCCATAACCAGTCCAGCCGCAGCCAAGAACAAAGGCGTCCAAGCTGGATCAGTGGCGGGACAGACAAGTATCTCACCGGGCAGCAGCTTCTCGCTGCTGGGGTCCATCATCACATGGGCTACGCCTTCTACTACACCGGGTGAGACTGGTGATCCTATCAATGTCTTTCCATCGACGCTGGTTGAGCCATAGTAGATGTGTCCATCGCTGAGTATGATACGTGGCGGCTTTTTCTCTGCGTCGAGTTGTAACTGTTTCTTGCGTTCAGCCACGAGCTTCTTCCAGTCCCTTGTCTCAGATAGTTCTTCGAGTTCGTAGAGATGGAGATAGAATATGTCCCCGCTGTCCCCCAGTATGCCTCTTTCCACCATCTGCTTCCCAATCTCAAGGAGGCTGATTCTGTTGAGATACATGATGTTGATGATAAAGAACTTGGGTGTCTCCCTGAGTCCCGCAAGATTTCGCTGTCTGAAGGCTAGGAAACTGATGAGGCGCTTGTTCAGCCCTCCGTTTCTCCTCCCAGCTTCCTCAATGATCCTTTCCTGTGATTTCTCCGCGGACTCAGCCATCCTGCTGAAGACCGTATCCGGCGCCTTCTCGGGGTCATCTATCATCATGTAGGTCTGCATCAGCTGTATGATGTGTGATGGGTCGTCGTTCCACCTCTTTGCGCCTATATCGATCTCAGCCACGCCACGCATACCATACTTGGATAAGAAATCCCTAAGTTCTTCCTGCAGAACCGTAGGTAGCTTATGCTCCCTGTAGCCATCAGCGATCTTCTCCACATTACCATCAAGAGCTTTCCTAGACTCCTCATCTCCTCTGACCTTCTCAGTCTTCTCCCAGAGCAGAAGGTCCATCTCCGTGGTGACATTATTAGGCAAACCCCTCGTGACGTTCAAGGCGTCATCGTCTAACCCCAGCTTCTCAGCCCTCATTTTAACCTGAAAAAACGAACCTATACCAGCAATCACTCTCGGAAGAATACTCTCCATGAGGACCTTGGGGGTCTCCTCAAGCACCTCATTGATGAACCCGATATGTTCATCGATGCTCCGCAGCTTCTTCTGCCGATCCCTCAGACCGTATATCTCCTCACGTATGCTCCTGTTCATATCCTCTCTGCTGTGAATGGGACGAAGTATTGTGCCGACTACCCTGAGAAGTATGGGACCGAAGCCTTGTATTATCAGAAAACGTGCCCCGAGACTGGGCAGTGAGTCAAGTTTCACTATTCGTGGGTCCTCAAGCAGCGGCTCCACCGCCTTCAACAAGCTGGGCTCAACGTATCCAAGAACCGTGCGGATTACTCCATGATACCGCTTGTTCTCCACCAGCCCAGTTATGTTGCTGTAAAGTCGTCCACCGGCGGAGGTAAGCCGAGTGTTCTCTCTCAGAGAGAAATGTCCTCCGAACCGGTTTTGCGCAATACCTACAACCTGTCGAATCATATCTCTGCCCATGGGCGTCATGGGCTGGAGCACTCCCTGAACGTGCCCAAAGGAACCATATACCTTCAGGGGTGACACCGGAACCCGTTCAAGCACAGGGTACAGCCCAGTCACAGGTCTCGACTGTAGGATGTAAAATGTCTCACCGATTATTGCCCACTCGATGTCCTGTGGTGATCCATAGTGTTTGTGAATCCGTAAACCGATGCCTGTGAGTGTCTTGATCTCTTTGTCTGTTAGTGCCTGTTTGTCGCTGTTATCCAGCTTGGAGCCGATTTTAATACTCTGAATCTCCAAGGTCTCCTTATCGAGAATGTACTCATCGGGCTCTATCTTTCCAGAGACCAATAATTCACCGAACCCAAAGGTAGCGTTGATCACCACCTCAGTACGTACACCTGTCAAGGGGTTCACAGTAAACATGACCCCAGACGACTCACTCTGGACCATACTCTGGACAACAACAGCAAGCGAGACCTCCTTCTGGGGAATCTTGTTCCTATCCCTGTACCCGATTGCTCTGGGCGTCCAGAGGCTGCTCCAGCAATCAACCACCGCCCTCAGCAGAGCCTCTTCACCTTCTACATTCAGGTAGGTGTCCTGTTGACCTGCGAAGGAGGTATCAGGCAAATCCTCGGCTGTGGCTGAGCTTCTCACAGCTACCTTTCCTAGATTCTTCTCCGAGTACGCTGCCAGTATCTCGTCTCTTATTTGGCTGGGCATGATTCCGATGCTGAAGGCTTCTCTGATCTTCTCACTGGCTCGCTGAAGCGCCTCAATTCCATCTATGTCCTGTATGCTTTCCTCTATTATCCTCCAGAGACCGTTTGACTCAACATATTCCTTGTAAGCCTCTGTGTTGATGATGAAACCGGGGGGCACATTGAAACCAGCATCAACCATCAGATGGAGGTTCAGCCCCTTCCCACCTGCTTCCCCTAGAGTCGTTTTTTCGCTAAGATCAAAGATGTACAATTATGCACCACAGAGCCACGCAGTTATTCCCTCTAAAAGGTAGTTGAGTGTTCATTTATTTTTCCCAAAGATGAACGAAAAATACCTATTATCGAACACAAATATTCAATCATGGATTCTCAGGAGCTCGTACAGGTTATCCAACGTGACACTGGATTGGATGTAAGGTCATATAATCTGTTGTTGGATGGCTGGGATAACCTTGTTCTTGAGGTCAACGGTGAACTCATCTTCAGGTTCACCAGACGCAGAGAGATACTTCAGCACATCAAGGAACTGGAGCTACTCCCACTACTGAATGAGAACCTGAGCCTCCAAGTGCCGAACCCAGTATACCGCCAAACCGAGACCCCACCATACTACATGGCTTACATGAAGATACCGGGCAAACCAATAACAAGCGACTTCAACAAGGTGACCCTTATCGAGATCATCACAATGTTCCTTCGTGAACTCCAGAACATAGACCATACGGGCTTGGAGAGGATACCACGGTACAACCCTGAAACATGGAAGAACCAATACAATGAACTATATCGACGAATAATCTCAGAGGTATATCCATCGCTCAATCCACAGGTACAGGCGAAAATAAGCCAAAACTTCAACGACTATCTTGAAACCGAGACCCTGTTCAAGCCTACCCTTTGCCACAGAGACCTCACCATAGACCATATATTGGAATCAGGCGGAGTAGTCAAAGGGGTTATCGACTGGGGAGACGCATGCATCGGAGACCCAGCGTTTGATCTAACCGGCTTATTGATGGGTTATGGAGAAGAAGTAGCTGGAACCATCTCTGATGAGCTAGACTATCCCCCCGAATATCTGTCACGGGCATGTTTCTATGGCAAGGTAGCGCCGTTCTACGAGTTCCTGTACGGAATCGAGCTGAGCGACGAGAAACACATCAAAAACGGGCTTGAGAAGATAAACAAAACATACGAATAGAGTAGGTAAAACTACTCAGGCGCCACAATCATGTACTTCTGGAAGAGATCAACGTACTCATCCAACGAGACACTGTCCCTGTCAATCAGATTAGAGAGCTCCGACAGCATCTTATGGTGACGTTTCTCCTCAGCAACCCAGTAATCCAAGAAAGATTTGACTCTATCATCCTTCACCAGTGCATTGATCTCGCCAAGCGTCTTGATCATGTTCTCCTCAACCCGAACATGCTGCTTGATATTCTGGTGAAGAGTCACCGCCGGACCCATATCGATATCCAGCTTCATGGGCACCATACCGGCATCAACATCAATCAACGCCTGTGCTATCGCAGCGTGCTTCATGCTATCCTGAATAATGGATTCCAGCACGACGTGCACCATAGGGTGCTTCAGCTCCTTCATGCTCTTACCGAGGGTCTCGGCGTGGCTTAGCTCAATCTTCTTCTGCTCTTTCAGCAGTTCAATTACATCAGTCAATTAGAACACATGTAATCTGTTGCTTTGGTTGGATATAATGCTTCATTGTTTAGTATCGGTAAAATGTGGCGTTATCCTGTTCATCAAGAGAACCCATATGTTCATTATAATGATCCCAAAAGCCTCAACGGTTGCCGTTGAAGGCCAAGGCACAGTGTACGCCACCACGGGGCCAATCAAGCTGAGGGCTAGAAACGGTCGCCCGTAGCTGCTCCACCGCCGATCTCTATAAAGGGCTAATCCCCATGCGAGTATCGCGAGGTCTGACTGTGTGAAGAACCAGAACGAGACAAAGTAGTGATGCATGGTTCCCTCGTGGAAGAAGCCGATCAGCATCAGAAAGACGCCCGTTATCGTCATGAAGCTTCCCCCAACTGTGCCAGCCTTGTTGAAGCTGACCTCCATCAGGTAAAAAGAATACAAGATAATCAACACCCCGTTGAGAATCATGCCGTAGTTGAACACCCAAGGGGCACTCGCCAGAGGCCCACCGAGGTCGCTGAAGGCGTTCTCTGTGAATACGAACCAAGGATTCCTAGATATAGCTGCGAGTATCACCAGCCAGCCGCCGATTACCGAGGCTGGCCCCATGTATCTGAGTCTGCGCATGTATTGGTTCATCATGTTTCTGACCAGTGAAATATAGTGGGTTATTTTACCCTTCTGAACTTCTGTATGCGGCTGCCCTCAAGGGTCTCACCCACATAGAGATCACCTTGGCTGTCTAAGCAGGCGCAGTGGG
>CAYTVK010000179.1:0-4956 GCA_964441725.1 uncultured Candidatus Bathyarchaeia archaeon
CAGAATGAGTTGATAGAGGTTGATGTACTCACTGATGAGAGGAAGGCTCAGGAGTTCTCAAATGGGATTGAACTAGCTGTCAGAGAGCTTCGTGTTGTTGAGGGTGGATGGAAGCATGTCGTAGCTAGTCTTATTCTAGTTGGCACAATTCTTGGTTTCGCGTTCTATGATCAGTTTGGTCTTACGCCTGCATTTGTTGCTATGACTGGTGGCGTTATTATGATGATGGTCTTTAACAAGGAGCCAAGTGATGCTTTGAATGAGATTGATTGGTCCACAGTGTTTTTCCTTGCAGGGTTATTCACTATGATCAACGGGATGGTTGGTATCGGGCTTATCAATGTGATATCTGAAGGCATGCTTGGCCTTGCTGGTAGGTGGCCCGGCTTCCTACCCATTACGGTTATGTGGCTATCAGCTTTACCTTCATCTCTTATAGATAATATTCCATTGACGGCTACATTTGCGCCGATCATAAAGTTATGGGTGTCTGAGGGACTCTCGAAGAACACATGGTGGGGGCTTGTAGTTGGTGCGAATCTGGGAGGTAATTTAACGCCGATTGGTTCACCGAGTAATATTCTTGCCCTCGGTGTTTCGGAGAAGGAGGGAAGGCCGATTAAACTTTCAACGTTTTTTAGGTACTGCTTTCTGATTACCCTGATGCACCTTATAGTTACATCGATCTACATGTACATCCTATATGTGGTATATTGAAAAAACAGGTGCGCATTTATGATGGAATAATAAATTTCCTCAGATTATTTGCGCGCTTTACCGAACCTGTTGGGAACGCCATCTAGACCAAAGTGAACAGGAATAATATCAGGTAAATCGTAGATAGAGGCAACATAAATTACAAAGGCTAGCCAAGCGATTGCTACCACTGTGACCTGTGCATAAGTCCGTCGTTTATCGAGGCGTGGTTCAACCACCTCATTCATGGTCAGCCCAGTAAATTCAGTCTTCTTCTTTAACGCCTCTAAGAAGGTATCAGATTCTAGGGAGATATTAGTACCCTAATACCATCGACGAGATCGAGGAGTACGAACTCTTCCTTATATCAAGTAGCATAGATCTGGACTTGTCCAAGGTTAACTGTCGTGAAAATACGCTTGTAACACTCAAACAACAATCAAAATAAACCACAGGTAAATGAAAAAATATTTCATACAATCTAAATGCACTCCCTTTAAACCGGGTCTAGGACTATTATTTTAGAAAGAAAAAGAAATACCATATTACTACCTCTAGGATTACAACCGTGATCTGAGCTAGTTCCCATAATAACGCGGTTCTAAACATCTTAGGTTCATCTGATGGCGGGGAGTCTGCAAGTGTCGATGTGTAACTTAATAAAGATGGTTTCAATGGATCAGCTATACCCATCACAACTGTGATGATTATCGAGATGAGGAACGGGATATACACATTCAGCTGTTGATCGATACCCACCTGCATACTCGATAATAGGAAGTCAGCTGGAAGCCCTTCAGCAAAGACCATCGCCGAGCCGAAGCTGAATAAAACAAGGAATATATCATATCCGAGACTCCCAAGCTGGACGAGAATGTTTCTTACAGCCCCTATTTGACCCGCACTTATCATCATCCCAACAATAGCGCTCCCGAACACCAGAGTCGCCATGGTTCTCTTGCTCTGACCACTACCTACTATAATGTCCTTTACAGGGTTTGAGCTTGGACCTTTTTGGTTTTCCTTTATCTTGAATAGATACGAGCTAAATGAGATTATCAAGATGAAGAAAGCTGGATTATCTAGCAGATTAATATTTACTGGAGCAAAACCCCAGAGATTCAATGTGAACCCTGCTTTAGCCACAATATCAAGTACAGGACCCCATTTCCAGAGTAATATCACAACGATACCAATCAACATGGGGATAAATGGCTTGATTTTTTCAATAACAGACCCCTTTTCCCCCGGTTCGCCTAACTTGTATACCCGGCTATAAAGCGCGAGGAACAAGATGATGAACCCTGAGGAACCTATGAGCGTGAGTAGATACAGGTTTGGTAATAACTGGGTAAAGACTAGTCTTCCCAGTAAGGCTCCTAATACCGTTAACCCTAGAATGGCGAAGTTGTGATCATCTGAGAGTTTTTCTTCGCCGTGTTTGAGGTATAATTCTATTGCTTCTTTGATGTTTAGTAGTGCTTCTATCTTGGTTTCTCCCTCGGAGATGCAGCCTCCTCGGGCTTTGATCTCCATGGCGTTGCTTATGGTCTCGTTCTCTGTGCTGCTGAAGGCAATGCATTAGGCGTTGGTGGGGTTTCTGTGTTTTGTGGTGATACGGTGTTTGTTATAACTGGTAGGCGGTTATATCGGGGAAAAATAGATCTTTTGCTTCACTCTTTTCTAGTCTGCTTATCTGGTTTGTTTTATTGATATTGTTGTCTATGTTATTTAATTGAAGTAGGTTGCTTAATGTGCTTCTATGGTTAGGTCTTTTACTCTTTCGAAGTGGTTGATGTTTCTGGTTATGAGGGCTTCGGCTCCGTTGGTGAGGGCGATTCCGGCTATTAGTGAGTCGAATGGGTCGATTTCTCTTCCTTCCCGGTTTAGTGTCCCTGATATTTCCGCTGCTTTGCAGGCTGCTTCGTGGTTTAGTTCAAGTATCTCTAGGTTTGTTATTACTCGTTTTAGGGAGTCTAGTCTCTTTTCTTGCTCGGTTAAGGATCTATATACGCCGTATATGGTCTCGTAGATGTTGATGACGGTGGTGGCGGCGCCTCCTGCTTCGTCGAGTTCATGTGCTTTCTGGACGGTGGATGGGTCGTTTCTTAGTAGGCCGATTATGAAGGTTGTGTCAACTATTTTCAACTCTGGTTCGCTCCAGTGACTCTGTGGCTGTTTGTCTGAGCTCTTTTAGGGTTGTGTTGTAGTTTTTCATCTCGTCTTCTGGTATGTCGATCCATAGTCCTGCGCAGTCTACTAGTCTGCGGCGTTTGGCGAGTCTTCTGATGGTCTCGGTGAAGCTCTCGTCTTTGAGTTTCATGCGCATGAGTAGCTCGTATGCGTCTTCTGACACGGATATGGTTTTTGAGGTCAACGTTGATCTACATATGGATATACATATGTAGAGTTAAACGTTGCGGGGTAGAGTTTTCTCGACTCTTCCAGTTGGTTTTGGTTCTTTATGTGTTTACCTTTTTTGTTCCTGTTTACGTGTGTGTTGCTTTGATATGAGTGGGTTATCAGATTTCAGATATAGCATAACGCCTGAGGTGGGAGGCACATGGAATGTAACGTGGAAGACCGGACCCTATTTTGTTAACGGTGACCTTGTCAGAGTGGAAGCTGCGCAACTCGATACTAGTTTCTGGGTCTATGACCCAGATGCGGAGGACTCGGGTGAAATAAATGAAGAGAAACCAGATTTAGTTTCAGATGAGAACGTGACGTTGGTTGATAAGGTAAAAGACACTATCACGTCCTCTGCTGAGGAGATTGTAGAAAACCTTCCTGAAGAATATACACAGAACATTCCAGGATACTCTCTATATTCACTTGTTGTCGGATTATTGGTATATTTCCTCTTTAATCGGAAAAACCCGTTTGTGTAGTCAATAAATGTCTTCTTTCTAGGCTGAGCAAATAGATAATGAGTCTATGGAGAAGGATAGACATCAATTGAGACCTGAAGATCTGCCCCCTGTGCCTGTTATAGACCCTCCCCGGGGTGCATAACATGCAGTGAACGCTACTGCCCCCTTCATAGGAAGCGATGGGTACACCTATGGGAATTTAGCAGGTACTACTACAGACCACACCTAGAAGAGTCTAAACAGCTGAATACGTGATCTACTCACTGGCTATTCTATGAGAGTGACTGTTTTATAACTCTTTAATAAGCTGGGTACAGTATCTGTGTCTGTGGATTCTACAGCAAAACAAGTGAATACAGGTGTCTGTGCAGAGTGTGGCGGAACTCGACTCATACGAGACAGCGAGACTGGTGAACTCGTCTGCCGATCATGTGGCGTAGTGATCTCTTCAACATTGTTTAATACGGGCCCTGAGTGGCGTGCATTCGACCCAGGGCAGCGGGAGACCCTCCCCAGAGTTGGGGCTCCCTTGAATTTGATGATTCATGATCGCGGACTCAGCACCAATATTGGTTGGCAGAACCGTGACGCTATGGGGCGTAAGCTTGACCCTGAGATGATGTCTAAGATCTATCGGTTGAGGAAGTGGCAACACCGGAGTAAGGTCGCAGATAGCATGGATCGTAATCTCAGATACGCATTAGGGGAGATGAGTAAGATTAGCTCCAGGTTGAATCTGCCGAAGAATGTGGTTGAGACCAGTAGTATGAATTACAGGCGGGCTTTGAAGGCTAACTTGGTTCGGGGGCGTACTATTCAGAGTGTTGCTGTTGCCTGTATTTACTTGGCTTGTAGGCAGTGTGGGGTTTTAAGGACCCTTGAGGATGTGGCTGTCTCGGTGGGTATCTCTAAGAAGGAGGCGGCTCGTAATTATCGTTTCTTGTTGAGATCTTTGAAGTCATCTGTGTCGCAGGTTAATCCGCGTGGTTATGTTAGTAAGATCGTGAGTAATCTCGGGTTAAGCGGTGAAACCGAGAGGCTAGCCGTGCGGATTCTTGATCAGGCTTCATTGATGAAGCTTACCGGTGGTCGTGGTCCTAGTGGGATGGCTGCGGCTTGTGTGTATATTAGCACCCGGTTTACTATGGATCTGCGGACTCAGGGTGATATCGCTCATGAGGCTCAGGTTACTGAGGTTACTATTCGTAACCGGTATAAGGAGCTTGTTGAGTGTATTGATTTTGAGGTCCAAGTATGATATTCATGCGAAGATACTGTGTATAAATGAGGGGTTTTTTATCTCAACCGCTATAACAATGAAAAGGAGGGGAGTAAATTAGAGGGGATTGTCAGTAAGTGGTTTTCGGATAAGGGGTATGGATTTGTT
>CAYTVK010000180.1:0-4885 GCA_964441725.1 uncultured Candidatus Bathyarchaeia archaeon
TTTCCTTCACTATGGCAGCTTGTACAATCTACAGTATCTAGATTCAAATTGTCATGAATTGGTGATGGTAGTATAGTCTTTAGTGCAAGCACATCGGTTCCATAATCAGCTGAGCCAGTCACTGGGTGACAGCTCTTGCAGGTCTCAACCTTGAAGTTATCATCTGACAGCACCATATCTAGTTTGCCCTCGTGACACGTTGCACAGTTAGCCATTGACTGAGGATACGGGAACTCCATTGCATGTGACATGTGGACATCATTCATCAGTGACGTCTTGTACGCATACTGGGCTTCCTGCTCAGGAGTCATTACTAATGTGCCTTCTTCAAATGCAGGAGCAAGAGCTGGATTATCTACCAGCAGTTGCCATAGTTGGTGTCCACCTTCACCGTCGTCAAAGTGGCACGCCTTGCATGTGTAGAAGTCTGTTGAGACATCGTGATTAACCTCACCGTAGATGTAACCGTGCTTCAGATAGGGTGTGGTGTGACATTTCTCACAGCCAGCGTTGTTTGCGGCTGAGACATAGTCAATACCTCCACCGGTCTCTAATATTCCGGCGAATGGGTACATATTTTGCTGGACACGGCTGCCTGGTATAGAGCCAATAGTTCCGTCCCTACCATAAATTACAATCAGGCCTTTCTCGCTTCCATAGTTGCTCGTTAATATCGAGCTCGTAAGGACGCTAGTGAGTTTACCTGTTGAGGCACTATAGGTCATGGTTCCCTTCAGCGAAACTCTTTCGCCTTCGAAGTCAGTTCCCGTGTAAGGAGCAAAAGCAATACTCAACGAATCTACACTTGAACCATCGAATGGAACACCATCCTTAGTCATTGTGAAGGTTATCGTATGGGTGCCTGGAGATGAATACTTGTAGGTGATGTCTGAAACTTCAATGACACCATCTTGGTATAATTCATCATAGTTTGCCTGATGCTCGTCTCCGGCATCAGGGTGACAGATCACACAAGACTCGGGGTCGGAAGCTAGTGTTACAGTGGCTCCTGCTGGTCCTGCGGGGCCTGCTGGTCCTGCGGGGCCTGTAGCTCCTGCGGGGCCTGTAGCTCCTGCGGGGCCGACGGGGCCTACTGTTTTGTAGTATGACAGTCCGATACCGATTGTCGCTAGAACAATAGCAATTACAGCTATGTACATTGTTTGCTTTTCGTTGATCATTGTCAACGAGTAGTTCATCCGTGGATATTTAAAATTTTATTCGATTTGTAATATTTAGCGCAATAAAAATAGTCATATGTTTCTAGACTGGAAGTTGAATCGATCATCGTGATAGTTTCAAAGGTGTGAGACGGTTGATTGTGTAAAATTAGCTTAAAAAATCCATAAATTTGGCATTAATTTAGTTTAACGCCATAAATTCTCAAATAATCAGTAATTAGTATTAGAATTATGTTTAATCTCACGCCAGAACAGGTTGAGAGAGCCAAAAAAATACACGCCACCTCAACCGTAATAGACACCCACAACGACACCATCCTATCCATCATCAAATCACCCCCATTCATAGCCTCAGAAAACGAACCAATGTCACCTAGAAGAACACTTGGGGAACGATCAGAACAAGGACAGATTGACATCCCCAGAATAATGGAAGGAGGGGTAAACTGCATGCTATTCGCCATGTACGTGAGCCCCCAGTACACCTCAAGGCTGCTTAGACTCATACAGATGCTTGACGCGTTTCAGGCAGAGGTAGAGAAAAACAGGGAAACAATAACAGTAGCCACAGGCTACAAGGAAATAACCAAGACAGTCAAAGATGGAAAGATAGCAGCCGTCATAACAGTGGAGGGAGGAGAGCCCCTTGAAGGCAGGATAGAGAGCCTTAGAACCATCTACAGACTCGGAGCCAGATCACTTACCCTCACCCACTTCCCCAGAAACGAGCTGGGTGATGGCTCAGGGGCAGATAGCGGATCACACCTCACAGACTTTGGACAAGAGGTTATAGAGGAGATGAACCGCCTCGGAATGATAGTGGACATCAGCCACCTCAACGAGACAGGGTTCTGGGACGTAATAGAACTCACAAAGGATCCTATACTGGCTACACACAGCAACTGTAAAGCCCTGTGCAGCCACCACAGAAACCTCACAGACGACCAGATCAAAGCACTGGCAGAAAACGGGGGCGTAATGAACCTCAGCTTCTGCGGAGGATTCATCAAAAACGGCGTAGGCTTCGACCCTGAGGCTGTGAAGAAAGTCACCATAGAGGACTGGCTGGACCATCTGGATCACGCAGTGGAACTCGTCGGTACAAGCCACGTTGGGATAGGCTCAGACCTAGACGGGGGCTGCGGGTTCCCCGATCTAAACGATGTAACCCGGTTCCCACTCTTAACTGAGGGAATGATCTCCAGAGGCTACAGCGATGAGGACATCGAGAAGGTACTAGGCGTTAACGATCTCAGGGTCTTCAAGAAGGTCCTGAAGTAGCCAAAGCTTTCTCACTTCTAAACATTTTATTCCATCAAGCCAATATACGCTGTATGAAAGTAATCACTCTTCTCACAGACTACGGTATAACAGACAGCTACGTCGCAGAGGTCAAGGGAGCCATCCTAAAGATCAACTCAGATGTCACCATCATCGACATCAGTCACGACGTAGGCAACTACGACATCTCATCAGGGGCATTCCACATGACACGATCAGTACCATACTTCCCAGACGGCACCATCCACGTCGGAGTAGTGGACCCCGGCGTAGGAAGCTCCAGAAAAGCGATAATAGTAAAGGCCGGTGAAATGTGGTTCGTTGGACCTGATAATGGATTGCTTGATCCAGCGGCACAGCGTCTTGGCTATGAGCAGGCTTGGGAGATAACCAACCACAAACTACTGCCACATAAAGTGAGTGACGTATTCGATGGCAGGGATGTGTTTGGACCCACTGGGGCTCTTCTATCAAAGGGAGTCTCCGCTGACGAGATCGGTACACGTATCGATGATATCATCAGGCTCCCATATTATCAGCCAGAGATCGATGGAGAAGTCATTCACGGTAACGTGATTCACGTCGATGGATTCGGTAACGTTGTCACTAACATCACCTACGAGACATTAACAAAGATAGGAGTAAGTGATGAGACGGTGTTCAAGCTAACTGTGGATGATAAAGAGTACGCTGCCCCGTATGTTCGCAGATTCAGCGCAGTAAAAGAAGGAGAACTACTGCTTCTGGTTGCTGGAGGAGGCTACCTTGAGATTTCTGTAAATCAGGGAAGCGCAGCCAAGCGTCTTGTATTGAGTAAAGGAGCAAGAGTCACAATACAGGCAGCGTAATATTCTGCATACTTCGTAAGACATGAATACACAGCCTTCTCATATTATCCATGAAAACCGGTTTTGAACTCGGAAAAGCCAGAGAATACATGGAGAAACAAGGGCTGGACTGCGTCATAGCGACGAGCCACGACAACGTCTACTACAGCAGCGACTCAGAGATAATGACAATCACCATGCTCAAACGCCTCGCTGCAGTCTTCATACCCCTAGACGGAGACCCAGTCTTCGGAGTACACGCCAACGAGCGGGTAACAGCCGAGAAAACCACGTGGATCAAAGACCTCAGAGTCTATGAAGGTGGTGAATGGGAGCCGCTGAAACCCATAGATTTCGTCGTGGACACAGTCAAGGAGATGGGTTATAGTAGTAAGCGGATCGGTGTAGAGACGCTGGACATCCCCGGTGTCAGCTATGATTATCTGAGAAAACTGCTCCCAGAGGCGGAGTTCACAGACTGTCAACCAGTCTTTGACAGGATGAGGGCAGTAAAGAGCCATGAGGAGCTCAGGCATATGAGCAGGATCAATATGGCGACAGCCAAAGCCATCACGGTAGCCTTTGAGATGGCTAAGCCCGGTGACTCGGAGAAAGAGATCGCGCAGAATATGATCGATCTCACCTTGGGATATGACGCTGATACAGTGGCATTCATGACTATGGGTGCTGGACCTAACATCTGGGAGACCCACCACATCCCCGGCGATTACAGGATCAAGGAGGGAGACCTCATACACGTGGACTATGGATGCGTATTCGATGGCTACCTCAGCGATATCTCAAGGATGGCGATCGTTAATGAAGCAGATGAGACCCAGCTCAAAGCCTACAGGTTTGCGGTTGAAGTAGAGCGAGCCACGGGAGAAGCCCTCAGATCGGGAAGCAAGGTCTCGGATGTCCATAACGCTGTTAAAGAGTATTATGAGTCTCATGGACAGCCTTACAATAGGGCGTTCATCGGTCACGGGCTTGGAATCGGCTGTCATGAGTATCCTTTTCTTGGACCTAGTCATGGCGACTGGGTTCTTGAGGATGGAATGTTCTTCCAGATAGAGCCCAGCGTGGCTATGGGAGACGCTAGAATCCACACAGAGGACAGCTTCATCGTCTCAGGTGATAGTGGGGTGAATGTGAGCGAGTACAGGGATGTCTCTGAGCTTCAGATAATACGATAGCCGATCTCTTGGGGATATTTCCTTAAACAAGTTAGACCCCAATCCATGATAGATGTGTTATGTTTAACGTCGTCTTAATCATGCTTGACAGCCTCAGACGAGACCACGCAGGAGCCTACGGGAACGACTGGATCAAGACACCCAATATCGATCAGCTAGCGTCAGATGGGGTCAGATTCACCAACGCATACCCAGAGGCGTTACCAACCATCCCCGTGAGAAGAGCCATGCACACAGGGATGAGAACATTCCCTTGCAGAGACTACAAGGCAGCCAAAGGAGACGTGGTGCTCATATCCGGCTGGCAACCCATCCCAGAAGATCAAGTTACCGTCGGCGAGGCTTTCAGACACACGGATACGTTACAGGGTTATTCGCAAGCACCCACCACATGTTCAAG
>CAYTVK010000181.1:0-4877 GCA_964441725.1 uncultured Candidatus Bathyarchaeia archaeon
AGTCAACCCAACCATCATCACAGTATCACAGGAGGAGTTCATAGCAGACCTCAAGGAGGCTGGAATAGACAAAGCAGTAGTACTCAGCGACAAGAGAACAACACCAATACAGGTGGCTGAATTCTGCAGCAAGGCTCCAGACCGATTTATCGGGTTCGGCTACGTTAACCCTATTCTCAACGGAGCCGAGGTAGATGCACGCATGCAGAGGGAAGAGCTAGGGCTCCACGGCTTGAAGCTCTACCCATGCAGCGACGGGTACAAGCCAGATGACACCCACGCCTTCAAGGTTTACGAGGTAGCCTCAGAGCTGGGGATGCCCGTCATGTTCCATCATGCCGGTATGCCGACGGAATACGATTACCTCTACCACACCGACCCTGCGCAGATAGACGTTATAGCCCAGTGCTTCCCAGAACTCAAAATAGTACTAGCACACATCGGATACCCGCGAGTAGACGAGACACTGTACGTGGCTCGCAAACACAAGAACGTTTACTGTGACATCAGTTGGCCGTATGGAGACGTGAATCACCCAAGCTTCCTGTATATGCTATGGAGAGACCTGCTTACAGCGCTAAACATGGGAATCCTCAACAAGATGGTATTCGGAACCGACTACCCCGGTGTAAGACAACGCCCCTACGTGGATATGCTCATGAACATCAACAGATACGCTACCCACGATGATCTGAAGTTGCCCATGGACAGAATAGCTGATCTGCTGGATAAGAACCCGCAGCCTCTTCTTCCCTAGACCCGGTGGCTGAGGCAGTCCTCAACCACTTCCGGTATCTTGTTTATAATATCCTCCGGTAGTAGATGGTATCCCTTTTCCTCTGCCACGATGTCTCCAGCTCTGCCGTTGATGAAAGCAGCGGCTCCAGTCGCGTAGAAAGGATCAGCGCCCTGAGCCAGATAAGCTCCAACTATTCCTGTGAGTACGTCACCTGTTCCACCCACCGTCATACCTGGGTTACCTGTCCAGTTGTATCGCGTGTATTTTCCGTTGCTAATCACATCAACGTTACCCTTCAGCAGTATCACTGAGCCAAGCTTTCCCGCCGCATCTTCGACGATTTTTCTTTTTTCAATATGTGTACCATTTGCCTCTTTCCCTGTGAGGATCATGAACTCTCTACTGTGAGGCGTGAATACAGCGCGAACATCAAGCTGCAGAGGGTTCTTGGCGTAAGCCTTTAACCCATCCGCGTCCAGCACGAGGGGAACTCCACGCTTGTTAATCATCTGAATCAGCGTACCCACGGCGTCAACCGTCTCAGAGGCAAGCCCTAAACCCGGACCAAGAGCCACCGCTGATACTTTTCCGAGTACATTCTCGATCTGTTTCAGATTATCCGGTGTCAATCGCTCTCCCTTGAGCTTAACTGTGATCATACTAGGGCTCGCCGCAGCCACTGCACCTGCGGCTGTCTCAGGTACCGCCGTGTAGACTAGATCGACGCCCATCCTGTATGCAGCCATTGAGCTTAGCGTTGGTGCTCCCGAGTATGTCTCGCTACCACCAACTACCAGTAGACTCCCCCACATTCCCTTGTGGCTATCAGGTGACCGTGCTGGATTGAGCATGTGAACATCACCGGGGCCAATGTATTTCTCGGCTTCAGGTGGGATACCGATGCTTGTGGGAATTAATTCCTTTGTAGCACCCGGATTATGCTTGTACCCCATCTTGGGCTTGTGGAAAGTCAGTGTGAGGTCTGCTTGGACTGCTTCACCGTGTACGATACCTGTGTCTGCTTCCATGCCTGTGGGTATATCTACTGAGACCTTGTAGGCGCTGGAGTTGTTGATTGCTTTAACCATCTGGAGGAAAGGAGCTCTGAGCGCTCCATGTAGACTCGTGCCGATTAAACCATCAATGATGACATCTGCGTTGATCTCAGGGATGAGACTGCTGTCCTTGATGGCTGTGATCTTGACGCTGTCCTTCATGTTTGATAATGCGTTATAGTTTACGTTGCTGTTATGGAGAGTTATGTTCTTGGGGTCACCCAGCACAAGCGATTCCACGTGATAACCCATACAGGCTAGATGCCGCGCAGCAGTGAAAGCATCCCCACCGTTTCCCGTCAACCCAGAGACTGTCAATACCTTACTTTCCCTTGGAAATCTCTTCGCTATCTCGTTGGCTATGGCTCTCCCAGCGTTCTCCATCATCAGCTGAGTAGAGACGCCGAGATACACTGCGTTCATCTCCACTGCCACCATCTCTTTGACTGTCAAGTATTCGCCCAGTATGGTCATGTTTTCTCCCTATCCTCGTTGACTAATTCACGGTATGTCATGTAGCTTAATTAAATTGTTGAGCCACATTCAACCTAACCCCATTTTTATAGTATTTACTATACATATTAGGGCCTCGAAACTCTTTTAATAATTAGATGCGATAATTGTTGATGCCACCGCTTACGTTTTAATAAATACTAGCATGGGCACAGAACAAACCTTGCTGAAAGGTCTGAAGAAGCTAGACGCCGTCAAAAATGCGCACATTGTGATGGGAGAGTATGACTTGGTTGCAACAGTAAGCTGCGAGACCATGTCTGAGCTCAAGGATTGCATCAACAATAAGGTACGCTATTTGGATGACGTCACATCAACGATGACGTTGATGGCTGTTTAGCTGTCGGGCAGACTTGAAGGGGAAGGGCTGCGCGGATTAACCGCGAGCATGATTAGATATAGCCATTGATCTAATCGATTACTTTGATGTCCTTCACCGATTCCAGCGACTCCTTTGCTATAGCGCCGAGTTCAGGATTTCGTACTCCTAAACTGAGAACATGTGCGTTGTTGGCTGCCTCCATGTCTGTCGGCTGATCACCTACAAAGATGCAATCAGTTACTTTGTAACCCACGGCTTCACACGCGTACAAGACCATGTCAGGCGCAGGTTTGCTTTTCTCAACGATGTCCGCACCAACAATTGCGCTGAACCAGTCTCTGATACCCAGACCCTCAAGCAGTTCTTCTGTTATTCTCGTCACACCGTTGGTGGCTACTCCGAGCGCGAATCCCGCTTTTTGTAGTTCTCTAAGTTTATCCTCCGCTCCATCAAACAACTTTGGCTTGTAGTTTTGCTTCTGACTCTCATCCGCTTTATCATAAACTGTTTCGGCTAGAGCCCTAGCCTCATACCAGCTGTATCCGTTGAGGTAGAGGACTCCTCCTGCTATTGCTAGATCGTCTCTTCTCGGAGCCTTGCTGATAGGTCCATTGGGGTCTATTGTCCAGTTATGTGGGTTTACTCCAGAAAGGTTCGCCCACTCCTCTGCTGCCTTCTCTGAAGCCATCTCACAGAAGGCGTTGTATCTTTCACGCCCAAGACTGCTGTACCTGTGAATATCATCTACGAGGGTCCCGTCAACGTCAAACAGGATTAACTTTGGGCTGTAGATTGTTCCATTTATTAAAAGTCTAGGCATATGTCTTGCATCATCCGAATAACTACTATACCTACCCAGATAACTTTTAAATCCCTTCACACTTGATCAGTAGTAGGTGTACAGTTTTGGCGACGGCTTTCGTATTGATCAACGCGGAGATAGGGTCAGAAAGCGAGGTACTGAAGGGCCTGAAAGACATTGGTGAGGTCAAGGAAGCCTACATGGTTTATGGCGTGTACGACATCATCGCTCGTATCCAGACAGAGACCATGCAGGAACTCAAGGACATCATCAGCTGGAAGATCAGGCGACTAGATAAGGTTCGGTCCACGCTGACAATGATCGTAGTCTAAGCACAAATCATACCCTTTTTCAATTACTTTTTACTGTCCTAGTTGCACTAGTGAATGCCTTGAAGCTGCACATCGGGTTGGATGACACTGATAGCCCAGAAGGGGGATGTACCACTTATCTAGCCGCTAGGCTAGTAGAGGATCTTCTTGACATGGGGGCTACTTTCATCGGTTATCCCACTCTGCTCCGTCTGAATCCTAATACTCCTTGGAAGACCAGGGGGAACGCTGGCATGTGTCTGCGTCTTGAGATTGATGATGAAAAGTATGGAGCCATGAAGGATGAGGTGCGGAAACTCATTGAGCAGTACGGAGAGTTCCAGTGTGATAACACCAATCCCGGTGCTGTATTTCTCAAGGGCGATGTTCCCGACGAGGTTAAATCCTATGCTTTGAGAGTTGTAAGATCTATTGTTTCCAAAAGTGATGCGATGAATATTATCAATCGCCTTGGACTGGATTACTTGGAGTACAAGAATGGACGCGGCTTAATTGGCGCATTGGCAGCTATTGGTGGGACGCTGGATGATGACTTCACTTATGAGTTATTGACCTATCGTACACCTGAAAACTGGGGTACTCCGAGGCGTGTGGACCGTGACTCGATTGTGTGCATGGATGAGACGTTGAAGGACTGCACATTCAATAACATCGATGAGAGCGGAAAACCATTAATCGCCCCCAGGGGACCGGACCCGGTGCTTTATGGTGTCAGAGGTGAGACACCCAAGGCTGTCTTTGACGCCAAGGAAATGATAGTGTCTCTTGAGCCCATCGAGAGGTGGATGATCTGTAAGACAAATCAGGGAACAGATCAACACTTTGGGTCTCCAATCACGGTGTCCGAGTTAAAGGCATATAATCCCGCAGTGGTTCATGGGTTCGTTGATTCTTTGCCTGAGACCATTGAGGGAGGGCACGTGTTTTTCAGACTGAGAGATGAGACTGGGTTGGTGGATTGTGCAGCATATGAACCTACTGGCTCATTTAGGGATGTTGTGAGGAAACTCAGATGCGGTGACGAGATTACTGTATTCTCTGGTGTGAGCCTTCACGGTAATGATTTAACGCTGAATATTGAGAAACTAGTGATCCAGAACATCTGCCCAGATCT
>CAYTVK010000182.1:0-4846 GCA_964441725.1 uncultured Candidatus Bathyarchaeia archaeon
TTGTTTAATTAAAACGAGATATTGTCTAATAATGGTTCATATTCTTTGAACCTTTTTCGCATCGTTACTTCGCTTGTCTTGGCAGCCCTCGCTACCTCAGACTGGGTTATCTTTGTACCAGTCTCCTGACAAGCAATGTAAAGAACCGCAGCAGCTACCCCTCTCGGGTTTTTACCAACAACAAGGTTATTTTCTCGTGCTTTATCCAGTAGCCTCATAGAGTACTGCTCAACGTAACCGTTTAGATTAAGCTTCGATGAGAGACTTGAAATGAACTTTGTGGGTCTATCGATGGGTAGCTTCATGTTGAATTCCTTGAGCAGTAGCCGGTAGTGGAATTTTACGGAGTGCTCTGAGAGATTCGTTGCCTTTGATATGTCTATGATTGAGCGCGGCATTCTATTTTGTCTGCAAGCCACCAGAATAGAGGCTGCTACAAATCCGTCTATTGATCGTCCTCTTACAAGGTCCTCTTTTAGAGTAATCCTATATGTTCGTGCTGCTTGTTCATGGATATGATCAGGGAGATGAAGTTCATTGCATGCTTTACTCATTGCGGATAAGGCGATCTTTAGATTTCGATCTGAAGAGAGATTGACTTTAGCTCTTTGATCTTGTTTCTTCAGTCTTAGCATAAGGTTCTGGGTCTCTGGGTCAAGTCTTTTGCCTTTTGCGTCTACATCGCCGTTAAATGTCGTGGATAGTCCATGATCGTAAATTGTGTTAGTCAGCATGTATCCAGTTCTACTGCGATCTTGTTTCTCAGTTAGAGTAAATGCCCTCCAATCCTGGTCTAAGCTGAAGCTTTTTTCCACAACAACCAAGCCACATTTCTCACAGATCAGTTCTCCACTCTTGGGATCCTGAACCAGTTTTGTGCTATTACATAATGGACATTGAGTTATTTGTTCTTGCGAATCTTCTGGGATTATTTCTTGCGCTAACATCTTATTCCCTTTTGTTATTAAGAACATAATCTGCATTAATATAATCTATGTTTAGGTATTGTTTCATTATGTTTATTATTAATGTTCATCAATATTATGCAATTAATAAGAGCCTTTTCTATTCATATGTATTCAATGCAAATAACATAATTCAAGATACAATAATTTGCACTCATAAATATTTAAAAAACGTAAAAGGGGAAAAATCAAGCCTGTAACAAGAACTTCTCACATAAGTGAATCAATCTGACTTGTTTTAAGACTTATTTTCTTCAACAGAGACAGCTTTTGAATGTAACAGTTTATCCCCTTCCCTCATTATTTAAGTTGACATTTCGGTTCATGAGCGAACTATTTCTTCGTGATATCATGAATAAACTGGATAACACTCGCCTCATCATATGGTATAGTAGGATGCTTTTCAATGGCATGCTGTTTGATTTTCTCAAGCAAAGCTTCTTGTGTTTTAGCAGTGGCTTCCCAGCCACAGGCACATGTATAATGTTTCGGCATAATAGATCAAGGATAGCCTTGCCACGAAAGGATATAAACAGAAAACATCCACCTAAAAAACCTAGGCTCAATTAGATAGTGGCGAGCCCGGGGGGATTCGAACCCTCGATCTCCGGATTAGAAGTCCAGTGCCGTATCCTGACTTGGCCACGGGCTCTCCTCTCAGCATAACCGAGATGTATAATTTAAGAGTTTCAGCACATGCATCTCATTTACGTTTAATGTATGTAGACAGGGATTGAAAAAAGGATAATCAGAAGATAAAAAGAGCCCAGTGCTTTTAATGCGCTGGGAATATTGAGGATTACTCCTCGTTTTTCTTGAAGATGGTGTATCCGCAGTTTCCACAGGCATACCTGTCGCCGTGGTCTGCCATGAAGTAACCTCTTCCACACCTGTTACAGAAGGGGAGTTTACGTTCAAGCTTGCCATCCTTGATCTCATAGTGTTTGCTAACAGTGTCTGACATTACTCTTCCTCCTTTTCCTCAGCGGGAGCCTCTGCTTCAGGCTCTGGCTTGGGTTCTGCTTTCTGGTTTCTCTCAATGATATACTTGGGCTCGACCTTCAACGCCTGAGCCGGGTCAGCATAGACATTAGCGGTACCGATTGTTGTATGAGTACCTGCCTTTGTCTCTATCTCCTTCACATATACCTGATTAAGATCAGTTTTCAAAGCAACGGCAATACCTACCCGTACATTGCTCCTGCTGGGTGTTGCGGCTTGCTCAACTTTGAACTCAACCTCCCGTCTATTAAACAGGGGATTATTCTTAACAGATGTAAGATCTAGTTTCAACTATTTTTCCTCCATAGCGGTAAATTCCTTTGGCCCACCTTCTCCGCTCCTCTGTCGGGACTCTTCGTCCGGGCTTCACCGGCTACCTTTTAGGGTAGTTTTTGGAGCTGGTTGGCATCCGCCATGAGAGGAAGGACCAATGATCCTCTTTACCGTCTACACTCAAACCCAAAGCATGTTTTTAAGGGTTATCGCTAGAAAGCCCATTCACGCTGCAAAGTATCCATGAATTGCTCAGCCCAGTGCCGCTTCTCCTCGTTGACTGTTATCACCACCATCCCCTCCCGCGGCTGACCGTAGACGATCACAGACCCCAGTGGCATGTGCGCCATTAAAGGCAGTACCAAGAGGTCTTCCTCGCCATCAACTATCACAGCCAGGCTCTTACATTCCTGTATCGCTTCATATAATACAAGCTGAGACTGCGCTGTTATAGTGCCAGCTGGGTTGACTATGTTTGTGTATTCGCGGTCAAACTCGATGTGGTCAACGGATTTACGCATAACTTTATGATCCACGATAACAAGGTCAGGGTGAAGCCCAGCTTCAAGGATGTTGTATGACACGAAATCGCCCACGGTGGCAAAACATTTCGGTTTAGCAGTCTCCACATGCCGCTTCAGGCGCTGAACATTCTCACTGACCTCACCTATCCAGAGCTCACCGAGAGGATCTTTTAACTCAATTCGCTTTTCCTGCTGAAGAATTAGATCCCTAAAACCTGATTGCTCCGTAGGCGTCGCCTCTACCGGATCTTTAAGGCGTAGGCGCCTGGCTCGTTTGTTTCTAGTTTCTCGGCTAGGATACTGTGCTCAGGGTCAAGGATTATCAGTAGACCGCTGAAGTCTTCGCTGAAATCTGTTCCCTTGCATACTGGGCAGATCTGTTCTTCTGAGAGGTTCTTGCAGTTTCTGCATGCTCTCATTGTGTTGCCTCCTCGGATTTATTGACCTCTGCCTGTATCCAGTCCAGTTTTCCAAGCATGGGTTGACGCGCTGTTACACCAATCTTGCCACTGCTTCTTCCACGTGGGAAGCTGACAGCCACTATCCTTACCCTGAATATGTCGCCTCGGCTGATGGTTCTTCCGCTTTCCTTGCCTAGGAGTATTCCTTGTCGCTCATCGTAACTGATGAAGTCGTCCATCAACTGACTGACGTGCAGTAGGGCATCAACTGGGCCAATTCTTAGGAATGTACCGAAATCAGCTACTTCCACTACCTCTCCCTCTATCACTTCTTGGAGCTGTGGGAAGAAAGCCAATATATCGAAAGTAACCGGGTGATGGGTTCCACCATCACCTGCGATTATTCTGCCATATGGGTTTACGTCAAGGTTGATAACGCTGATAATATAGCCTAGTTCCTCGTCCACGAGGCCCTCATACTTGCTTCTCAGCTCTGCATATGCTGCATCCTCAAGGGGTTCATTGAACATTGAGGGAGCGATTCTTATTGTATCCTTTAATGTTATGAGGTTGAACATGGCATCGCCTCAGCTATACATTTGGGTTTGATAAAAACATTGTTAAATTGACTCAAATCTCAATGAGCACCTCAAAACTATACTTACTTATGATGTTGTTGAGGTACTCCTTCCATTCTTCTCCAACAGTAACAAGGACATAGATGCCAGCGATATCAGCCCTCTGATTACGCACCAGATCAACAAGTGCTTGAACCGTCTCGCCGCTTCGCACAACATCATCAATAATTAAGACGCTGTCCTTCTTACGAATACTAGCCTTGGGGACATACAATGTCTTTCTGACAGCGCTTCCCCGCGGAATATATGTCTCCTCAATAAACTCGTTTATCCCAACCTCCTTAGTGTCCTTTGCGATAAGAAGGTCAATGTCGAGGAGATTAGCTACTAAGGTAGAGCATGGTATGCCGTCGACCGCCGCCGTTAATACTTTAGTAACTCTACGTCCAGCGAATTTTTCCATCGCGTAGTTGCTCATAATCTTGAGCCATGTAATTTCAGAAGTCAGAGGCGTGTTGTCAAAATATCCGTCTTCATCAAACATGATGCGTTTCTTAAGAGCCTCTTTGATGTCGGTGATTTGTGTGAGTGTCTCGTAGAGTCCTTGAGCCCGTTGATAGCTTGGGAGAACATGGCCGCGCATATATCGACTGAGAATAGGTGGGCTTAATCCTAGGACATCTGAGAGTTCTTGATAGGTGTGAGTCTCACTCGCAACTTTAAGCAAATCGGTGATCATCATACGGTACTTTAATTCCCTAACTCTAGTCTCAGCCATTTTCTCCCTTCCTTTTTGAACGTTTGGCGGGCCTGAAGGGATTCGAACCCTTGGCCAACGGCTTTCTTCGACCCATGAGGTCTTAAAAGGCCGATGCTCTACCTTGCTGAGCTACAGGCCCAATCTTTCAAGACGTTAACCCATTTACATCAACAAGATATATAACTGTTTTTCGTTTTGCTGCATTCATTGAATATATATACGATTGACGCAAAAAAAATAGATGCGGTAACCCTTATATTAACCACCATAGAGGTGATTTGTACAATAAGCGGCTATGGTCTAGGGGTTATGATCTCAGCTTCCCAAGCTGATGACTCGGGTT
>CAYTVK010000183.1:0-4813 GCA_964441725.1 uncultured Candidatus Bathyarchaeia archaeon
GTATTCTTTCATCCTGTAGTAACCCGGGTATTGTCTCTGAGGTTATCCTGCTTTGTTTCATAGTTGTATTCATTAACACTATTTTGAGGCCCAGATTCAATGCAGCATTATACGCGGCTCTCACACACACTAATGGCACGTATTCTTGATGAAAATCATCGATACTCAGGTTCAAAACATCCAAACCCTTCTCCACTAAAGAATTGAGAACATTCTCGGCGACCTCAACGGAGCTAGCCCAATACCCGTTAGTAACAACCTCAGTACTCAACCCCTTACCACTAGCATATTCAAGGAGACTTTTCAAAAGCTCCAATTCAAGAAACGGTTCTCCCCCAGTAAAACTAATCCACTCAGCCCCTAATTCAGCGGCCTCATTAATCGCCTTCAAGCCGAGGCCTAGGCCCATAACCTCTTCTCGACTGGGACTTGATTTAAAAAAACAGTGACGGCACTCAGCATTACATCGGTAGGTGATTATGAGGCCAAGACGGAAGAGAGGGGTGCTCATCCTAGCTTTGCCAATGTCTGTTCTATGAGCTGGTTTGCCTGATAGAAGCCGTCCTCTACTAGGTTCCTCTGCCGTAGTAGCTTGTTTTTCAGTAGCTTGAATTCGTGGCTCTGATGCAGCGTCATATTGGCGAGGTCAACTATCTCGGCTATCCTCGGGAATGGCAACGCGCCGAAGGTCTCCATTGTCATCTGCTCGCTTGGACCAGCGTTACTGTGGGCTACAGGGTTAATGTACCTTGATACCCACATGAGCGTGGTGTTCAGTTCCTTTATCTCCTCCTCGTTGAGGCTTTTACCCTTCTCCTCGATGACGGATTCAAGCTTCGTAGAGAGCTCCACAAACTTCTCGGCTCTCTCGATGACGGGGTAAATGTTGAAGTAGGCTCTGACTTTCTCTGATTTTCCCTGCAACTCAGTGAGAATCTGCAGCATACGCCCCGAGTACATCGTGAAGCTGAACGGCAGTATCGGGCAGTTCACCATCCTCACGATAAAGTTGAGCTCAGCCTTAACATCCATCTCAAGTACGTTAATGTCTCCATGATCCATGGTCGCGTATGGGGTATGCCACCACCAACCACCGCCACTGTAGTTTACGTGGGGATCATAATCCTCGGGGGGTCTGCTCGTTGTGATACTGACATGAGGCATCCCGGTTCCCCAGAAGCTTCCGTCGCCGGCTCTCGTTGCCCATCGGAAGTTCTCTACGCCTTTTCCCTGCACAGCGGTTACGCTGTCTTGGGCAGCGTCCATGACCTCGGTGATCTGGATGTCTCTGAACATGGTTGCTCCATCTGCTCCGGGGCTGTCAATGTTGTAGCTCGTGATACATCCGTGGCGTAGATCATGCCAGAATGCGTCATTATACCACGTTGAGCCAGAGTAGCGGCCAATCTCATGGCCTGGCCAGATGGCGAACCTGATGCTTCTTCTCAGTTTATCCTTATGCTTGTTGAGTAGTCTCGCTAACTCCATGATGGCTGTGTTTCCTGATAGGTTGTCAACTACGCCGGGGCTGAATGGAGGTGTGTCGACGTGGGCGTTTACCAGCATGAATTTCTCTGGCTCTACATTGCCCTTGATCTCTGTCTCGAGTAGTGGAATGGATTTCCATCCAGTATCAACTATCGAGACAATGTGTGCCTTTACGCCGCCTTGTTTCACTAGTTTCTTTAGGAATTGCCCATCCTTGTTACTGATGTGGAGAATCGCCTGTATGGTCTGGATATCATTGATGTTTTCCGGAGTTGGACTGCCTGAGACGCTGAAGTCTGCTCTTTGGTGGCATACTGTGGGCATGTAGTCATCTTGTTCGATTACGACAATACCTTTTACACCCATTTTTTGTAGTCTGAGCAGGAAGCCTGCACGGAGTCCCATCCAGTCGCCGCTTGTTTTCTGCTCACATAGAATTATCTTATCGCGGCAATCTGAGTATCCTATCTCGTCTGGGGAGAGGTAGATCATCTCTGCCTCAAAGCCTTCGGGAGTGGTTGTTCCGACCTGTCTATATGGGGTGGACTGTACCTTCATCTCAACTGGGGTTGTGATCTTCAGGCTACTATTCTTGGGTTCACTTAGGTAAGCCTCAAACCTGTGGACACGGCATTCAAGACCATATTCTTCAAGACGTTTCTTCATATACTGTATGGCCTTCTCTTCCTGAGGCCCGCCACTATGAATTGGAGCGATTTCCATCATTTCCTCCCAGTTATGCTTCATCCGTGGCTTGTCTATTCCAGATTCAAGCTCCTTGATGAGTGTCTGGGTTTCGTCTGTTAGCCAGATCATATTTGTCAAGAAACACAGCACGGTGATGTGGTTTAACACTTCCCAATCAAGATTTAGTATGCTTTGACGTGATCGTTCTCTTTTTTAATCGCAGTGTTGAGGATCACTATGATATACAATGGCTAATAAGATCGGAGAAAAAGTCCAGACAGCTGACTGGAAGAGCGAGAAACACGTACCAAGTATTGATGCACCAGACTCTGTTAAAGCAGATGAGTGGGTGACTGTCAAAGTTCAAGTTGGTAAAGAGATTCCTCACCCTAACACGGTTGAGCACCATATCAGTTGGATTCAGTTATATTATACACCAGATGAGGGAAAATTCGCATACGACCTCGGGAGAGCTACCTTCAATAGCCACGGCGAGGGCCCAGCGAGTACGGATAGTAAGGCGACGTTCCACTTCAAGGTAAACAAACAGGGAACATTGAATGCCGTTAGCTACTGCAACATACATGGTCTCTGGGAAAACAGCAAGGCTGTAAAAGTAGCCTAAATCCATTTTTTTTATTCAAAAAGAGTATCAGGGTAGAGGGTTCTATCTCTGATAGATTATTTTTCCACCGATAATTGTGGTTAGAACTTTGACCTGATCTATCTCATCGACAGGAACAGCCAGAATGTCGCGATCCAGAATAACCATGTCTGCAAGTTTACCCGGCTCAAGGCTTCCCTTCATGTGCTCCTCTTTCTCCAAATATGCGCCGTTCCAAGTAAAGACTCGGATCGCGTCCAGTACAGGGATAGCTTCATCTGGGCTGTAAACCAAGCCTGAGCTGGTTTTTCTTGTGACAGCTTGCTGGATCTGAACCATAGGGTTACCATCAGTTATCGGATAATCACAGTTACCGCCAGCGATGATACCCATCTCCTGCATCGTCTTATGAGGATGGCACCATCTCATACGTTTCTCCCCAAAGTTCGCCATATAGTCGTCACCGATGCTCCACATGTATCCTATGCTGGAGGCAGGTGATGCTCCAAGCGCCTTGATTCTGTTTAGTTGTTTAGGGGTAGAGATACTATTGTGCTCTATCCTGTGACGCATATCTGGTCTAGGGTATTGACGCTGTGCTTCCTCGATAGCGTCCAACGCTACATCGATAGCCCGATCCCCTATACTGTGTATGCATACACGTATCCCATGTTTTTGAGCCATAACCAAGAGTTCCCGCATCTCCTCTGGGCTGGTCATAAACAGTCCCAATGTATCGCCCCTTGCCTGAGGCTCATAAACACCGGCTGTGCCACCACTTCCTGTGCCATCACCCATTATTTTCAGAGACATAATCTTGAGCCAATCATTACCGAACCCTGACTCAATGCCTAGTGAGATCATCTCTTCAAGAGTTTGCCTCGGGTTCTCTCTATGTGTTCTCATCATGCACTGGACCCTGACCTGTTTTACATCATCGTCAAGCAGTTCTTTATAGGCTCTAAGGTCTAAGGCAGTTGTGCCGGGGTCATGTACGGTGGTGACACCCCACTCGCTGTACTGGTCAAATACTTTCCGTAGCCCCCACTTGATCTCCTCAACGCTGTATGGTGGTATCTTATCGAGGACAAGCTCACCAGCGTTCCCATTCAGAAGCCCTGTAGGCTCACCGTTAGGGTCTCTCACTATCTCACCACCCGGAGGGTCAGGAGTGTCACGGGTAATACCAGCTTTCTCCATCGCGAGAGAGTTCAACACATACATGTGGCCTGTAAGACGTGTTATGACAACGGGATTATTTGGCGCGGCTTCATCAAGCTCTTCTCTTGTAATGTGGCGCTTCTCCTCCAGTTTTAACTGATTGTAGTTTATGCCTCTGATCCATTCACCGGGTTTAGCCTTCCCAGTTGCGTCTCGTACTTTATTCAAGATTTCTGCGATGGTCTTGGTTGGGGGTGAGATGCAGTTTATCTGGAGAAGAACCATCGCTGCTACTCCGGGATGATTGTGTGTATCTATGAATCCGGGTAGGACTGTTTTTCCCTTGAGGTCGATTATTTTTGTTTCTTTTCCAGCGAGGTTTTTGATGTCTCGTGTTGTTCCTATTGTTATTATTTTGTCGTCCTTAACCGCGACGGCTTCTTGTATAGAATCCTCTTGGTCCATGGTGACTATTTTACCGTTTACAAGAATCATGCTTGGAGCAAATCTATCATCAAATGTCATGACCTAGACTGGGTACTAAAGGTGAAAAAGTCTTTCATCATTTTTTTGGTAAACATCTACGCCGCAAATGATACAAAATATGTTCTATTTGAATCATAGATGTCATAAATATTATATTCTGGTAGTGTGCGAACTACGGTGGCATGAACCCCTGTAAAGAATGTATGAAAGCCTACAAGAAAACACTATGCGACACCCTTGGGCACTGCGCATTCGAAGGCACCAATGTAAAACCATTAGAAGACTCCATTATCCAAGTCTCTTTCATAGAGGAAAGGCAGATATCATAGAAATGGTGGGACCGCCCGGATTCGAACCGGGGATCACGCGGACCCGAACCGCGTATCG
>CAYTVK010000184.1:0-4770 GCA_964441725.1 uncultured Candidatus Bathyarchaeia archaeon
CTCCAAGTAGCTAACTTCAAAATTATATCTGGTACCCCAGATAAACTCATCACAGCCAAAATAGGTAAAATGAAAATATATCCTAGAGATTTTATTGACATTTTACTTTTAAAATGATGTATTTCATGAGCAGTAATTGATAATAATTCTTGTTTGTTTAACTGAATAAATAAATCACTGTCAAATACAATTGAACTATCTAATTTGTTGGCATAAGCTGTTTTTATGCCCTTTCTAAGTCCTACTTAGATTTTTTTTAATCCCCATTTGTTTTGCTAATTCTATGAAGTCTTTAGGTGGGGTTGTTAACCATTCAACGCTCCAAAAATGTGAGAGAATCATCCAAATATTTTCAATGTAACTAACAAAAACCATGTTTATTGCTAAAACTGAGGTTGTATAAAATATCAAAATTGACATTAAAGCTAACACTGGTTGTTTATAAATAAGACACAATCTAAAAATAGACGCTGATACAAACACAGCAACTAAAGTGATTAGTCTATGTTTGAACCTAGCCTTTATCCCTAAAAAAATTGGTTAAGTGACGAGTTCAGCCTCTGCATTATTCTTCACCCAGTTTTTCTTCCGCTTGATTTTGTAGATGCTTAATTTTGTCAACTAGTTCCACAATTTCGTCTGAAAAATACCAACCTTGTTTTATCATGTATTCTATTAATTCACTACGATTCATACCAAGAGCTTTTGATGTTTGTTCGATTTTCTCATATGATTCTTCGGACAAAGCAACACTTACTATTTTCTTGGGCATCTTAATTCTATAATAGTTTAATAACTTAATAAACATATCGTTATGATCTGAAATAACCTTATCAGGGCTCGGAACCACCCAGATGGTATGAAGTATAATGTTGAGGGGAGCTGGCCAGCCCTAGTCACCCCATTCAAAGACGATGAGGTCAACTACGAGCTACTCTGTAAGCTGGTCGGGTTCCACGCAGAGAACAACAGCACAGGCTTACTGTTGATGGGCTCAACCGGCGAAGCCATAATGCTCACACAGGAAGAGCGCAAGAAGATCATAGACACCGTCATCGACGAAGCAAACGGCAAACTACCCGTAATGGTGGGCGTAGCAGCAGTTACCACAAAGCAGACCATCGAGAACGCGAAATACGCAAAGGAAGCAGGAGCAGACGCCGGGCTCATAGTCCAGCCACCATACATCAAACCCACCCAGACCGCCCTCTATCACTACTTCAAAGACATAGCGGAAGCCGTTGAGCTGCCTTTCGTCATCTACAATAACCCGGAGCGGTGCGGGGTCAACGTTGAGCCCGAGACCATCGCCCGGCTAGCCCAGCACAGGAACTTTGTCGCCATCAAGGAAGCTGGCCCAAACCCCTATGAGGTGATGCGCACCGTTGAGCTAACCCGTGGACAGTTTAATGTGCTCTGCTGTGACTGCGCCTTCTACGCCTTGATCCCCGTGGTAATGAGCAGCGGCGGCAAGGGAACCAGCAACGTCACAGGGAGCCTCTGCCCGAGAGAGATAGCTGTCATCAGCAAGCCATGGACAAGCTACGATGATGTGCTCAACATGCGTGAGATGCTCTACAAGTACCTCCCACTCATCAGGATGATGTACAGCGAATCCAACCCAGTGCCCCTCAAATACGCCCTGAACCTAGTTGGCGCAGACGTTGGCAAGCCAAGGAAGCCACTGCTCGAACTCAGCGAACCTAACCAGATGACCATGAAACAGACCATGGAGCGTCTGGGCATCCTAGCCGAGGACAGCTACCAGCGAAGCTACTTCGGTAAAAAATAGTGGATGTTTATTTCAGCGTCTTGATGAGCTCATCGATGGTTATGCTGGGCATACTGAGTATCTTTATGGTGCCCCTGCTGCCCAGATCCACGCTCATCTTGAACACTGTGTCGTTGTTCGGGGCCTCCACGATGTTAACGAAATCATAGGGGCCTAGAACAGCGTACTGCTCCAGCACCTTGACGCCATATGCCTCCAGTTCCTTGTTGACCTCCTTGATGCGTTCGGGTTTGGATTTGAGGGTCTTCTGGCCTTCTGGTGTCAGGGAGCTTAGTAGAATGTATTTTGCCACTGGTTACACCATGGAGTTCACTCAGGCACCCTAATTATGGGTATCGTTAACGCACAAGGAAGCGTCCGTGACCGGGTTTAGCCAAGATAGCGCCTTCATGGTAGACGATTACCCCACGCACTATGGTCGAAACTGGTGCCCCCATGGTTCTCCAGCCCTCATAAGGCGTCCAGTGGGTCTTGGCCAGCGACTCATCCCCCCTGATGATCTTCTCCGCTTTGAGGTCCAGTATCACAAGGTCCGCGTCTGAGCCCACCCTGATGCATCCCTTCCGGGGGTACAGTCCGAGGCGCTTAGCTGGGTTCACTGATGTAGCCTCAATCACCCTCCCAAGTTCAACCCTGTTCTCTTTAACAGCCGTTAATAGTAGTGGAAGCATGGATTCGATGGCCGGTAGCCCTGGTGGTGAGTCCCAGATGTTCATCCAGCCGGGTTCTTTCTCCTCCTCCGTGTGGGTTGCGTGGTCGCTTGCGATGATGTTTACTGTGCCATCGTTGAGGGCGCTCCAGAACTCCGTTTGGTCATTTTTGGTCCTGATGGGCGTCCACTGCTGGGCGTAGGGTCCGAGGTTGGCGGTGTTTCCCTGATTCAGGAACAGGTGGTCTGGTCTGACCTCCGCTGTGATGTCGCCTAGGTATGGTTTGAGGCGTCTGAATACCTTAACTGTCTCGGCTGTGGATACCTCTCTTAGGTGAACCTGCACTCCTACGCTGTGAGCTAGCAGTATCCGCTTCGCTGCTCCAACGGACTCGGCTACGTGTGGGAAGTGGCTCATGTAGTCGTTGAGCTTGTTCCTCTTCTCTGCCTTGAGCTTCTTCATGGTGTGGTTTACTAGGTCTGATTCACGGCAGTTCAGCAAAGCCAATCCTTCAACAGACTTAACCCTCGATAAGGCGTCCATTAGAACCCCTGTATCCTCCAGCCCGGTGGGTTTATCCCCAAGCTCATCGAAGAAGGCATAGTTTTTCACCCCATACTTTGCGGCTGCCTCAATCTCATCAAGTTGATCTGCGTAGACAGCCATGTTGAATAGATAATCAACATACGCCTTGTCCTGCACCAGCTCATGTTTTGCCTTAAACGTCTTCACGGTAGCAGTCACAGGCTTGTTATTGGGCTCATCCATCACCGTCGTCACGCCTCCAGCGGCTGCGGCGCGGGTGCCTGTCATGAAGTCCTCCTTCTGGGTGTAGCCGGGTTCCCTTAAGTGGACGTGGAGGTCGATTAAGCCCGGTATCAACAGTTTTCCTCCGGCGTTGATGATGGTGTCGGCTGCTGGTAGGCTGGGTTCTTTTCCTATCTGGGTGACTTTTCCTTTTTCTGTTGTTAACCCGCCTTCGTATAATCCGGTTTCAAGCCAGAGTTTGGCGTTCACTACCTTGAGGCTCAAATTGTTCAATCCATTATTGTTCAGGTTTCTAATATAGCCACGGGATGTTAGAGACTAATCAATCTAGTCTCAAGGCTATTATCATAGATGACTTGATGCCTCTGTACCTTGTGATCGAGGGCATCGGTGGCATCATAGCGGAAAGCGTTGGCTCGGGTCTTGCTTTTTCTTCATAATCTATTTAATGTTAAAGCTCCTGTTGGACATGGAGTTGAGGGTCGTTGGATCGTAGATATGTTGCTGCCGGTGCAGGGGTCATCATCGTATTGGCCGTTGTCGTGCTGATGACGAGCCAGCCACAGGTCCCAGATGAGTTAGAGCCACCCTTTTTGGCTCCCGAGTTCACTCTCTACTATGGATTGGATGTGGTCTCCGATGGAGAACATGTAACACTCCCTACAACATATGTTGATGAATCATCTGAGTGCTTCTTCATTGTGCACAACTCTGGGAATCAGACACTGAACATAACCAACCTAAGCCTAGGCAGCACAGACAGTTCAGCATTCAACATAGACTTCTTCACTGGGGTCCTTGAACCCGGATCAGGTAAACTCATCAAGATGTCATTCACGCCTAACAGCCCTGAGGTAAAGTCGGCTACCTTGAATATTCAATGTGATGACCCGGATGAACCGGAGACCAATATCCATTTAACGGGTGAGGCAGAGCCTCGCCATACATCGTTAACGTTACAGCTGGACAACTCTACTACTTCACAGTCTCAGCGGTAAACCAGTACGGAGAGAGCAGCCTACCCGACCCCATATGGGCACACCCCGACACCACATACTACCTCGACAGCGCCAACGGAGACGACTCCAACAACGGAACAACACCACAACAGGCTTGGAGAAGCCTCGAAAGAGTTAGATCACAGGTGTTTGAGCCCGGCGATAACCTGCTTCTGAAGAGAGACTGCGCTTGGTATGGGAACCTTGAGATCGATTATAATGGGACAGCGGAACACCCCATCACCGTAGCAGCATACGGAGAAGGCGTAGACCCCATTATCACCAACAGAGGACAGCTACCCGGATGGAGAAACGAGACAAAGTGGACCAGCCACGGGGACAACATCTGGAGCATCTATTACGGTCCGTGGAAACGAGCCATGAGGATATGGATAGACGGAGTGGAGCGTGTAAAAGCCCAGTACCCAGTGAACCTCAGCGAGGCATACCCATGGATATGGAACGATGAAGAGGAAGCCATCTATCTATACAGCGTGAATAACCCTGCTAAGAGCTTCACATCCCTAGAGGAGTGTGAAGTCTATTCCGGGAGCGCCCTCAA
>CAYTVK010000185.1:0-4746 GCA_964441725.1 uncultured Candidatus Bathyarchaeia archaeon
CTGTTCCGACTCCAGCAGCCTTGGAGGCGTCATAGACGATATCGATGGCTTTCTGCACATCTGGATGACTCATGTTACCAAGATATCCATAACTGGCAGATAGGTCAGCTGGACCAATGTATGTAGCATCAATGCCATCCACCGAGCAAATGTCCTCTATGTTCTTAACCGCCTTCTTGCTCTCGATCTGTACAACCACCATTATCTCCTTGTCTGCTGTCTTCAGATAATCGGGGTCAAACATAGCAGCCCTACGGGGTCCACAGCCTCTCAATCCATCGGGGGCGTATCTTGTAGCCTTAACCGCCATCTCAGCCTCTTCCTTGCTGTTTACCCATGGAACCAGAATGCCGTATGCTCCGATATCCAGCGCCCGTTTTATGGCTACGAGGTCGTTCCACCATACTCTTACTATTGGGGTGGTCTTTGTGTCTGGACGCATTGCCTGCATCAGTGTCTGGACCATGATTGGGTCCAGTGGTGCGTGCTCTGTGTCGATGACGAAGTAGTCAAAACCCAGACTGGACATCATCTCAGTCATTATGGGGCTCTCAACGGTGATCCATGTACCGTAAAGCTGTTCATTTGCTTTGAGTCTTCTCTTTAATTCGTTTTTCATCAACATTTCACCTATAATGTGACAAATAACAGGCGACCAACATAATATATAGGGTTTCGTAGCTACGAGATATTCTCCAAAATACTCTGTATTCCTTGTACCCACCTGAGGTAACTGTTAAGCGACGCCCTCAAAGCCGAGGTATCCAACGCTCTTGTCTGAATAATCAAATGATTATCTTCAACCGTAACCTTTGTCTCTGATCTATCCGAGGAGGGGGTCTCTGACTCAGGGGTTAACGCGGTATCAATTGCCTCAACAAGTCTTGGATTTAACTCGATAGAAACAGTGGCAAGTATAGGTGCATCTTGATTATCCATTTCATAGATAAAGAATTAGATTGTTTAAAAAAGGATTAGTTTTGGACTCGAATCCTGTGGGAGGCTTGTCCTAGCTTTGTGGATGGAACGTATGCCCCACCCGCAAATGTGTGTCCGCATTTTCTGCATCCCCACAGTCCAACGCTTACACGTTTTACACTGGGGCTTGCACAGCTTGGGCATTTATGGCTGCTGTGAAGGGACTGCATGATCCTTCCGTAACGTTTACGGACGGTGGCTCCGCCTCTGGTTCTCATTCCAACGTTTTTACGTTTGTTCTTTGCCATTATTCGCTCACCACTGTAAGTGACCTTATCTCTGCCGCCTTCTCAGTAGCGATATTTATGCATTTCTTTATTTCGTCTACTGTGAAGCCTACTGGACCAGATTTTTGCAGCGTTGTGACGTTATTTTTCTCATCTAAGGTCACTGTAAGCCTTCCGTCTGCTACTTCTTCCTCATCAGCCGTGGCGTCTAGGATAAAGTGTTTACCAATCTTGTAGATGGTGATGGGAATCGGCTCACATCGCAACTTCAGCTTTATGGCTTTTCCTGTCTCGGACACCTCATTGGTCTTTGATACCTTGTATCCCGGAATCTCGGCTTTTCTGAGTGCCGCGAGTGCGCCTGCTCCACAGGCGTCGATGAGGTTTCCATCCCAGTTCAGTACGTATAAGTCCACGAATACGATGTAGACTTTTTCACCTGAAACCAGTCCAAGGTCTTCCATGTTCAGTATCTCTGCAGAACGTAGTCCTCTGTCGACTACTCTCGCTAACTCGATGGCTCCATTTGGTGGTGGACCTGGTTCCCACGTTGGGTGCGCAAGTGGCGTGTACTCTGCGTTAACCATCAGTACTCCTTCATCGGGTGTGTCCTCAAATGGTGTTCCTAGGCCTGCTTTGACTCCGATTACTACGTGGGTTTTTCCCAGTTCTACTTCAGCTGAGCCCTCTGATTTCTCTAGGAAGCTTGTCTTCAGCTTTAGTTCTCTAAAGTCTAGTAGTCCTCTGCCGTCCATTCTGGTGCCTGCGTCTAGCACGTCCTCGATCTTTTTGCGTTTGAGTCTGGATACTATGTTGTTGCTCATTCTTCATCTGCCTCCGGTTCTTCTTCTGCCTCGGCTTCTTCTGTCGGCGTTGATTCTTCTTCAGTCATGCAGTATTTCTTCTTGAGGGCTTCACGCTGTATCTCGTAGATCTGTTTGCATCCTTCGATTGCCATGTTGATTGCGCCTTCGGTTTCTTCTGCTGTCAGTATTCCATCCATCTGGAGTAGGGTTACTTCCTGCAGGTTTGGCATGTAAGCAAGTGGGACATCTGCCTCTCCCTTCTTGTCCTCGTAGTCGCCGAGGTCCAGTACCAAGTGTCCATCCATCTTCCCAGCTGCGCATCCTGCGACCAGGTCCTTCATGGGGATTCCTGCGTCAACTAGGGCTACTGCAGCTGCGTTGATTGATGCGCATCTGGTTCCGCCGTCGGCTTGAATGATCTCGACGAATACGTCGATTACGCTTCTTGGGTATCTCTCCAGGAAGAGAGCTGGCTCAAGTGCGTCGGTCATAACCATGCCTATCTCTGTGTCCCTCCTTGAGGGGGCAGGTGATCTTCTTGGGTCTACGCTGAAGGGTGCCATGTGGTATCTTACCCTGAGTACTCCCATGTTTGGCTTGCTCAGCCTTTTTGGGTGCATCTCTCTTGGACCATAGACTCCTGCCATGATCTTGTTTCTTCCCATCTCTATATACGCTGAACCATCCGCGTTGGGTATTACTCCGGTTTCGATCTTTATTGGGCGAAGCTCATCGACTTTCCTGCCGTCTACTCGCTCAAATTGTTTCTTTGATTTTCTCCTAGTCTTTGTTTTTGTTTTGCTCATTTCCTCTGCTCCTTTATTTCTTTGAGGTATTCCTGTATCCTGTTTGTGAGGCCCGAGGTATGTGCCTCTGCCTCGATCTTGTTAATTACTTTAACAACGAGTTCCTCATCTTCCCTGTTTCTGCCGCTTATCAGTACCTTGCCGTTTTGGCCGATTGTCACTTGGCAGCGGGTTTCCTTGAGGATCATGTTGATCATGCTTCCTTTTTTCCCGATTAATCGGGGGATCTTTGACGGTGTTATCTTGATGATGAAGCCGTCTCTGACCTTGCCTAGGTCACGTCCCAGTATTGATAATATTGGGGTTCTCCTTCTGTCAAGGTCAACTATCTTCGCTACGATTGTATCCCCTACATCAAGTATCGCTGGCATGTCCTGATATGTCCTGTAGGATTTGTCGATGGCGTCATTGATTGTCAGAATCGCCTCTGTCTCAGCTCCTATATCGACTTTCCATTGACCCAGCTCTATGTCTGTTATTATTCCGATAACTAGGTCTCCGACGAGAGGTACAAAGCCTGCCTCTAGGGCTATTACTTCCACCTTGTCCTTGTTAAAGTTGGCTAATCCTACTCGTGTCGCGTATATGTTGCCCTCATTCTTGTATGTGTTATCTCCTGCTCGGGCTTTTCCCTCAAACAGGAGGTCACCTGGGACTACAATGTCTCTTGACTCAAATTTTGCGCTCATTCTCTCTCTCCACGTCTATTTTACTATCTTCGACTGCACATTTCCCTGTGTGTCCTTGCCCAGTGCTTCCATTAACTCAATCTGCAGCGCTGCCGGTACTTCAATCACGGCCACCCATGAGCCATCTGATTGCCATTCATCCCGCTTTATGGTACCAAAATTCTTTGCGGTTCCATAGCTCTTTCCAGTGAACTCTGCCGGGATTTTTATCGCTATCTGTATGTTTTCGCTGCTCATCGGCAGTATTGATCTCAGCGCCTGTACGATGTCTTTTACCTGCTCATCTGCATCCTTGAATGGATCGATATGATACTTCGCTGTCTCTAACGCGTTCTCGATTCGCATTACTGGATGCGGTAGCTTGGTCTTTGGGTCGACATACGTCTTCGAGATGATGTTAATGATCTGTTTCTTCTTCTGCTCAGTCATCGCGTGCCGCTGCTGGGCCGTTAAAAGGAATGTGCCTTTCTCGAACATCTCTTTAGCGACTTCAATGGGGTCGCTTGTCCCATAGGTTTTTTCGAGTTTCTCGGCTGAGGCTTTCTCTCCCTTGTTTGCATCAGTGAATATTGTGTCGATGATTAGGGCGTTCCGTATCTCGCCGATTTCTCCATTCTTGTAAGCCAGTCCCTTGTCTGGGTCTACAAGTATCTCAAATTTTTCTCCACCAGTCTGGTGGCGAATAAGTGTGTACTCTTTGCTCATATTGAGCCCTACCTCTAGTTGAGATAGCTCTTGGTTTCCTCTGATTCAAGCCGTTTGAAGACCTTGGTCTCTGCAGGTATTACAGCTACCTTCACGGTCTCCTCGTTAACCTGTGTATCAGAGGCTATCTTGATCGCATCGATGGCCAGCCTAATGGCTCCTTCAAGATCTACATCTTCTGTGTATTTCTCCTCAAGGAGCTTGTTAGCCTCATCGTTCTTTCTTCCTACGGCGACTGCCTTGAATCCACGATACGCTCCACTTGGATCAGTGGTTAATACCCTTGGACCCGTAGCGTCTACTCCTGCAAGGATCATTGTTACGCCAAAGGGTCTGACACCTGCGTGCTGAGTATACGCCTGACTGATATCCCCGAGCCGCCTAGCCAATATCTCGGCGTCAATGGACTCATCATACAACAGTTTATTACTCTGGCAGTAAACCCTCGCCTGCCCTATCAGAACCCGTGCATCGCTGCTCAAGCCTGATATGGCGCTCGCCAAGTGGTCGTCCAACTGGTATATCTTGCGGAAGT
>CAYTVK010000186.1:0-4727 GCA_964441725.1 uncultured Candidatus Bathyarchaeia archaeon
ACCGACATATGCTCGTGGAGATTCGACCAATTGATCTTCCTCAGCGTAAACAGCGTGGAGTCGTTATTCACGTTGGCTGAGGAGATGAGTCAAGGAAAAACATTATCAGAGTCAATAAGGCGCCTCAAGACACTAGCAATAGGGCGAAAAACCCTTGCTAAGCTGAAGAAACGAGGCAACTCAGAAGCATACATAGCTGAAAATCAGAGCACAGAGGGCATTCTAGAAGCCCTTAGGCCCGATCTAAAGGGGCTGAGAATTGGAGTACCAAGATCAAACCTTGCCAACAACGAGCTAAAAGAAGCCCTAACACAGAGAGGGGCAGCGATAACTGAGATAACAGCCTATACTACTGAGGCTCCACGGGATGAATCCATTGCAGCCAAGTTTCTCGACGACCTAACAGCGGGAAAAATTCACGCAATAACATTCACCAGCTCATCAACAGCAATCAACCTCATCGAGACTACCAAGAAACTGAAGAGATACGACGAGTTGAAAACGGGTCTCAACAATGTGGTAGTCGCAGCCATAGGGCAGCGAACAGCCGCGACATTAATGGATTTAGGGATAGGTGTCGATGTAATCCCAGACACATCATCCACAGTAGCGATGATCGACACCATCGCGGTGAAACTGGAGCCCATGAAAAGAGTCAGACTAGATGAAGTCGATAAGGCGTTACTTACAATCATACAGGACGAGGTGCCGCTGACAAGCCACCCATTCGACGAACTGGGGCTGAAACTAGGTTTACCATACACCGAGGTAATTAAACGTGTCGTGAGACTACGATCTGAGGGAGTGATCAGGCGTCTCAGCCCAGTGTTAGAAACGGATGAGGTTGGTCTCAAAGCACGGACTCTGGTATTGATGAAAGTTCCCCCAGATAGAGCCGAGGAGGTTGGAGCCATAGTCAGTGGATTTGATTCTGTTACTCATAACTATGAGAGAAACCACGAATACAACCTCTGGTTCACACTCATCACATCCAGCAGCGAAGAGCTTGAGAAGAACCTTAGAGAGATACTGAAAGCCACACAGATCCCGGAGGAAGACGCGCTGAACCTGCCAGTGACGCGGAGACACAAGATCAAGGTCAGCTACAATTTCAGGTGATGCCATGAAGACAGATAACGAGATATTAAAAGCAGTGCAAGACGGGGTCCCCATCAGGCGGGAGCCCTTCCTAGAAGTAGCTGAGAGACTCGGAATGACAGAGGAGGAGCTCATAAAGCGCCTCCAAGAGATGAAAAATAGAGGAATCATCAGGCGCTTTTCTGCTAATATAAATCAGCGAAAACTGGGGATCACAGCTAACGCTGTTGTGGTGTGGGAGATCCCCGAGAATCAGATCGATTCAGCTGTCGAGGTTTTCCTCAAACACAGCGAATTATCCCACATCTATGAGAGAAGGACAATCCCCGGCAAGTGGGAGTACAATCTCTACACTGTAATCCACGACTATGATCAAGACACAGTAAAAGAGACCATAAAAAACATCGCCGACGAGATCGGCGTACAGAGTTACCAAGTTTTGTTTAGTAAAAGACGATTCAAAGGAACCAGCTCAAGGCTGGATAATAGGAGAGAAGAAGAATGATACGATTTACCCGACTATTACACGGGAAAGGAACTGTAAGCCAAGCCATTAAACACAGAAAATCAGCGCCAGTGGACGCACCCACAGAGGTACTGGCTTTCACAGAGACAAGAAGACCAGTGATATTCTGGAACATAACCAACAAATGCAACCTAGCCTGCAGCCACTGCTACATCAACGCCAGCCCAGACGCGATGCGTGAAAACGAGCTAACCACAGAGGAAGCCATAGATTTCATAGACGACGCAGCCCAGATGGGGGTACCACTACTACTATTTACAGGTGGAGAGCCCCTCGTGAGACCGGACTTCTGGGAGCTTGCAGCCCACGCGAAGCAACGCGGCTTGAGGACGGTGATAAGCACCAATGGAACCCTCATAACCAAAGAGGTAGCCAAGCGCCTCAAGGATGTTGGAATCCAATATGTGGGTATCAGCCTCGACGGCGCAAACCCCGAAACCCACGACGCCATCAGGAGACAGAAGGGAGCATATAGTAAAGCCATTGAGGGTTTGAAGAACTGCGTTGAGATCGACCTAAAGAGCGGCATAAGGGTGACAGCTCATAAATCAAACTACAAGGAGATACCCCGGATGCTGGAGATGGCTCTTGACCTAGGTGTACCGAGGTTCTGCCTCTACTGGCTAGTGCCAAGTGGAAGAGGTATACAGGGATACTTGGATAACAAGCTGAACGCCGAGGAGATCGAGGAAACACTGGATTATCTCTATAAGAAGGCGAAGGAATTGGACCCAGAGACCATCGAGATACTGACAGTTGACGCGCCACAGGATGGGGTCTACCTGCTCAACAGGATGAAAGAAGAGAAACACCCAGAGTATGAGAACGCCTACAAGCTACTCAACATGACAGGCGACAGCTGTAGCGCAGGAGACCGCGTAGCCAACGTGGACCCTGAGGGAAACGTGTACCCGTGTCAGTTCAGCCAGAGACCAGATTACATGGTGGGCTGCATAAGAGATACAAAGTTCAGCGAGATGTGGAATGACCCTGAGAATGAGATACTCAACAAGTTTAGGGCAAAGAAAGAGAACCTCAAGGGGATATGCAGCAACTGTACAAACATGAAGGTTTGTGGTGGAGGCTGCAGGATACGAGGACTCAACCAGCATGGAGACATCTGGGCAGAGGACTCTATGTGTGAATTCGACAAAATCTCCACACTCCCCAGCAAACAATAAAACGAACTTGTTGTCACCAATTTTTTAATAGTAAACAAAGATTGTCGATTGCTATGATTTGACTTGGTTTTTAAGCCATGTTGCGCAAGGTAATAGTGGATTTTTATGGACCTTACCCCGGATACAAAGCTCAAGACACTGGTTGATGAATACCCCTTCCTCATCGACTACATGCCGACCCTCTCATCAGCCTATGAACAACTGAAAAACCCAGTAATGAGAGAAACCATGTTCAGAGTAGCCTCAATAAAGCGAGTAGCAGCCAACGGAGGATTCACCCCAGAGGAGCTAATCGCCAAGATACAGGCAGAGATCGACAAGCAGTCCAAAGAAAAAACACAAGAAGAGCGGAAAGAGATACTGAAAAGCATCATCAGAGACCTTCACGCAGGCGTCGAGATGGAGATACTGAGAAAAAGATTCGCAGACATGGTTCAGGATGTTAGCGCTTCGGAGATATCTGAGATAGAGCAGAGTCTCATCAATGATGGCTTACCTGAATCAGAGATCAAACGCCTATGCGATGTTCATGTTGAGGTATTCAAACACGCGTTGGATGATCAGGATGTGCCTCATCCACCAGCTGGGCATCCTGTTCATATGTTCATGGTAGAGAACAGAGCAGCCGAGAACGTGATGAAGGAAATAGACGCCCTTCTATGCGAGTTCGATAAACCAGCAAACAGAGAAAGCATAATAGAACACAAGGATGAACTCAAAGCGGCTCTCCAGAAGATCAGCGAAATAGACAAACATTATCTCAGAAAAGAAAACCAGCTCTTCCCAAAGCTGGAAGCTCATGGGGTATCAGGGCCAAGTCAGGTAATGTGGGCCATCCACGACGACGTTAGGGCAGCGTTAAAGACAGCGAAAAAACAGCTGGAGGATAACGACCCAAAGGTTCTCACCACATTCGATGAGATAAACACCACAATCAGAGACATGATCTACAAAGAGGAACACATACTCTACCCGATGAGCCTAGAGACCCTATCAGACAGGGATTGGTTAGCTGTGAAAGAAGACTCAGAAGAGATCGGTTACGCTTGGACGGAGCCCATAGTAGACTGGACGCCAGAGATAGCGCCAGAGGAGGAAAAAGTGGTAGGAGCAGCAGTCATAGGAACCGTCGCACTGGACACAGGTGCGTTGACGCCTGAGCAGGTCAACCTGATGCTGAAACACCTGCCAGTTGACATCACCTACGTCGATGAGAATGACAGAGTAGCCTACTACAGCGCCGGAAAGGAGAGAATATTCCCGAGAAGTCCCGGCGTTATAGGTAGAGAGGTTACCAAGTGTCATCCTCCAAAGAGTGTTCACATAGTCGAAGGAATAGTTCAGGACTTTAAGGATGGTAAACGAGATGTGGCTGAGTTCTGGCTTAATATGGGGGAAAGGCTCATTCACATCAGATATTACCCGATAAGGGACAGCGAAGGCAAGTACAGGGGCACCATAGAGGTCAGCCAAGACGTGACAGAGATAAGAAAACTAGAAGGCGAGAAACGGCTCCTAGACTAAACACCTTCTTTCTCTGCACCACGGGCTAGATAATAGACCAGTATCACACCCACCAAGGTCATTATGGATGAGAACTGTAGAGCCCCCTTTGAGCTGAAGGTCTCGGCGATTATTCCGAGAATTAGGGGGTTAATTATGCCGCTGAGGTTGCCGAACATTGAGTAAATAGCCATCGCGGTGCCCCTGAAGTCTTCATCGGAGTTTAACGCTACGTAGACGTTGCCGGATGTAAGGAAGATTCCGTATGCGATACCCTGAATCCCCAATATGATGCTTACAATGATCAAGATGGATGACTGAGAGACGCCAAATATGGTAACAGCTGAAAGTATTAAGCCGAAGACCATGAGGTAGAGAACTCTGATGTGTTTAGTCAGAGAACCGACTGGGAGCCGTAT
>CAYTVK010000187.1:0-4715 GCA_964441725.1 uncultured Candidatus Bathyarchaeia archaeon
TTAATCTCGATGCACTGATCGTCACGGATGAGGATGAGCCCATAGGAATAGTCACTCTTACAGATATCCAGAAAAGGGTAATTGATATGAAGCTTGATCCCCATGCAACGATAATTGGGGAAGTATACTCAGAGCCCCTGATATGGGTGAGATACAATACAACGCTTACAGAAGTAGCAGAGATAATGGAAGAAGAAAAAATCAGGAGACTACCAATCTTCGGCAACCTCTCAAACGGCCCAATACTTTTGGGACTCTATGTCTATGAGCCCACAGAAATAATGTTAGAAGCCTAAGTGCTAGCATATTTGAAGCCGGGAGGTAATCCAGGTTGTCCATATAGCCATCTTATACCCTCCTCGAATGGGCGTTGAATTAACCCGTATTCTGTTATGAATCCGTCTAGGAACTTGGCTGGAGTGACATCGAACGCAGGATTGCGTGCCTTGGTTCCTCTGGCTGCTACCTGAATTTTCGTCGTTTTTCCATCTTCACCCAGTCCCCACATCTCTGTCACTTCCTCTGGGTCTCTTTCCTCTATCTCGATCATATCACCGGAATATGTTTTGAGGTCAAAAGTCATACCAGGCGCAGCCACCCAGAATGGAATCTTGTTTTCAAATGCAACCACGGCTTTCTCATATGTTCCAATCTTATTCGCGGTGTCACCGTTTACAGCTATCCTATCGGCGCCAACGATAACCATATCCACCTCTCCTCGCTGCATGAAGTAGCCGGCTGCATTATCAGCGATTAGCGCATATGGTATTCCCTCCTGTTCCAGTTCCCAGGCAGTGATTCTAGCGCCTTGTTCTCTTGGACGAGTCTCATCTACCCAGACAAAGACATCTTTACCTTCATTGAACGCCTGCCTGATGGGTGCCAACGCTGTTCCTTGGTCGACGTAAGCCAACGCACCAGCGTTACAGTGTGTGAGAATTCTGAAACCATCCTCGATGAGTCGGCTTCCCGCTTTCGCTATCTCTATTGATGCTTTCATATCGTCATTGAAAATCTGATCTGCAGTCTTCACAATATTCTCCACGCGGACCGAGACGGTTCCCCAGTAAGCTGCCTCAATGCACTTCTCAACCGCTTTGAAGAGATTGGCCGCCGTCGGTCTGGTTTGACGTATGGTCTCCGCTGCCTCATGGAGGTATTTTGTAAAACCTTCTAGTGACTTGTTTTCTGCCTCAAGTGCTGCCTGAGCCATAGCGAACCCAGCGGCGTTTCCAACAGCGCCAGCACCTCTTGTCGTCATGTTCTTAATTGCCTCAGCGGTCTCCCAATGATTGTGCAGAGTAACGACCTCAAGGCTGTGAGGTAGCTTTCTCTGGTCCACCATCTTTATATTGCTGTTTTCTCGCCAAAGAGCTTTGATATCTTCTGTGTGACCATTGACCTTGATTTTCATATTATTGGTATTGTGGTTGTGTTGCCTAAAGGTGTTTATTTCAAGACCTTACCCGTCTTACGATACCACATATAGAGGTCAAGTTCTCCGGGAAGCATGTCCAGTTCCTCTGCGAGAACATCCAAGATTTTCTCCACCGTCAAGTAGCGTTTCTTAGTTAACCCCTTTTTTGGGTCTAGGTCAATGAGATTGTATTCTCTTAGATTGTTGATGATGTGACGGTCAATTATGGCCAGATCAAAGTACCCGACGTTTCTCAAGTAATGGCTCGCCTCTTTCCACCCAATTCCCTTGATGTTCTCTACCAGCCATTCCCTCGCCTCCCCGCTGTCGCTGAAACCCTGAATCATCTCTTTAATCGTTGAAGCCAGACGCTGGGTTTCATGAATGAACTCGGCTCGTCTGTTGGGGAACCTATGCCCAGATGCAACTAGACAGCCTCTGATATCTTCCATTGAGCCATCAAGAATTATGTTATCACAGCAGAGAGCGTCCACGCATTTCTGCCCCATCATTGCGCTACCGTTTGCGGTTAGCAGACAGTACACCAACTCCTCATACCACTTGTTTGAATCCATTTCATGAACTGACCTGAAGTCGTCCATTCGTTCTTCAACCATCTGCCTGATTCTAGGATTACCTCTGAGTTCTCTGATGGTTTCAGCGAGTTTCTTGATGCTGTTGTTGTCATGGAGTCTGGATTGCATTACAGATTATCATGAAGGGCTTCATTTAAAGATAAAACGCTCTCATCAGATGCGAGAATAGTTCTATATGTCTGTCTTAGGCTAGAAACCTCCATGAACTCCCGGTCGCCCAGCTTGGACTATGAAAATAATATTGTTAGATGCAAAGCCGTTAGGAACATACCTGTGATAGAAACGGTTGGTTTCAAGTTAGAGGCGGTTGAGGCAAACAGAGAGTTCTCGACGTTTTACTGGGTTGCGAGAGAGTTCGCGAGAAACGGCTTGATAGAGTATGTTGATGAGATTTTGGATAATAATGAGTGGACCCAGATTCATTTTAAGGAACGAATCAACCCTGCGGGACCACCCAACATCCTACCTGATGAGTTCTACCCCAAGGCGTATCAATCATTCACATCTTCAGAGGACATGAACAACTCTGTAAACCTCAACAGGATACGAGCCCATTTCAGGGATATACTGGAGTCGAGGATTAACAGGATAACCAGATGGGCTTCAGCCGAGGCAGATTCACCCACCCGTGTACTACAACCAGAGGAGATAACCCTATATGAAAAGGTTCACCGTACCGTCAATGAATGGCGTGATAGTATGCGGGAGATAAGCGAGGAGTAAATTTGGCTCAGCTAGATTCTGTCGAGCAGGCGTTTACTCAGTTTATTGAGGATTTTACAGATAAACAAGGTAGGTTCAAGTACGATCAAGAGATAAGCGAGCTATCAGTCAAGGGCGAGAAAAGTTTCGTAATTAACTTCACGGACCTGTATAGTTTTGACATGGATCTGGCGCAGATGATCCTTGATGATCCAGAGGGAAACACATCAATATTCACAACGGTCATCAGGAGTAAACTGCGTACAAGAGACCCAATCTACGCCGAGAGCCTCAAACGGATCAATATAAGGTTTAGAAATCTACCAGCTGATACTTCTCTTAGAAAGATCGGTTCCGATCATATTGGACGCCTAGTTATGCTTCATGGTATAATTGTGAGAGCGTCATCCATCACGCCGCTGGTTACAAGAGCAACGTTCATGTGCCCTGTATGCGGGGAACTGAATCACATCGAGCAGAGCGGACAGACACTTCAGAGACCGCAGAAATGTCTCGCATGTGATAACAGGAAAAATTTTGAGCTTGTTCCAAAGGAATCAGTCTTCATTGATAGCCAACACGTTACCATACAGGAGCGCCCAGAGGACCTTCCACCGGGGCAGCTTCCTAGATCGATAAACGTTGAGTTGAAGGACGATATAGTTGACGTTGCGCGACCCGGAGACAGGATTACATTAACAGGGTTCATAAAACTGATACCGAGATTCGGAAGAGGCGGAGAACTCAGAACCTTTGACATCGACATCGACGCAAGCTACTGCGAGGTAAGTGGAAGAGAATCAGAGCTTCTTGAACTCTCTCCAGAAGATGAGGAAATCATACTGGAGATAAGTAAAGATCCCTTTGTACATCAGAAACTCCTCAACAGCATCGCGCCAAGCATCTATGGTAACGACTACATCAAGGAATCAGTGCTCTACCTGCTACTTGGCGGTGTCAATAAAGACCTTGAGGACATGAAAATAAGAGGAGACATCAACGTACTCCTCGTGGGAGACCCAGGCACAGCCAAGAGCCAGATATTAAACTTCGCATCAAAGGTAGCTCCTAGAGGTTTAATGACCACAGGGAGGGGTAGCACCGCGGCAGGGCTCACAGCGGCTGTAGTTAAGGAGGGGGGCACGGGTAACTTCGTTCTTGAGGCTGGTGCTCTTGTGCTTTCAGATAAGGGAATCTGTTGTATTGACGAGATTGATAAGATGCGTGAGGAAGACCGTGGCGCTATACACCCAGCTATGGAGCAGCAGATAGTGCCCATCGCAAAGGGTGGCATCGTGGCCACATTGAACGCCAGATGCAGTATTCTCGCTGCAGCGAACCCGACACTTGGAAGATACAATCCGTATCAGACCATCGCTCAGAACATCACGCTTCCAGTAACCATTCTCAGCAGATTTGACCTCATATTCATTCTAAGGGATACACCAGATAATCAACTGGACAGCGAGATAGCTAGACACATACTAGGACTTCACAGAGACCTAACAAGCTCAACTCCACCACTAGACCTTCAGTTAATGAGAAAATACATCAGCTACGCTAAACAAATTAAGCCTAGACTTAACCAATCCGTTGTTGATCGATTCCAAGAGTTCTATGTCAAAATGAGGAACGCGAGCGTAGAAGGTGGAGAAGCATCAGCAGTTGCAATCACGGCTCGACAACTGGAGAGCCTCGTAAGACTAGCAGAAGCAAGAGCTAGAGCCCATCTCAGAGAAGAGGTAACCATAGAGGACGCAGAGGGTGCAATCAACCTCATGCAGAAGAGCCTAGAACAGGTAGGAATTGACGTAACCACAGGGCAGATAGACATTGATATCCTCTACACGGGTAAACCACGCAGTCTACAGAACCAGTTACAGAAGGTGTTGCAGGTAATAGGCGAGATGGAGCGGGTAAGTGGATCAGTGAAGGAAACGGATCTCTACGAGTCGCTGAGCACAGACTATGGTATCAATAGGACAGAAGGTGCGAGACTC
>CAYTVK010000188.1:0-4707 GCA_964441725.1 uncultured Candidatus Bathyarchaeia archaeon
TTAAGATAACTCAGATAGAGGGATGGGAGCTCAAGGCAGAGTCAGAGGGCTTCACAGTGATCAGCGGGAAACCAGACCTTGATAGCCCACCAGAGGGAATGAGCCCAGGGCACCTGATGGCTGCAAGCCTCGGATTATGCACAGGAATGCATCTTGTATCTTATATGAATAAGAATCATATCGAGCATAACGGCTTCGAGATAACCGTAGACAGCGTCAACGAGAGAAATCCCAGCAGGTGCACGTGGTTCACGACAAACATTAAGATCAACGCCAAACTGGATGAGGAGACAAAGAAGGGACTCATTGAGGAAGCGGGGAAATGTTACGTCGGTAACACCATGAAGGCGGGTCCTGATGTAAACATCTGTTTAAATTGTGACTAGAGGCTCTCTCCCAGTAATCTAGCTTTCTTTAACAGTGTCTTATTCTCTTTTACTGGATTGCTTCCAGTACCGTAGGCTTTGAGGCTGCCACATATCTTCATGTTCCAGTAGTGGGTCATCCTCTCGTTGAGCCACTCAGCTACCTCGCCGTAAACATTGGGGTTATCCCAGCCGCATGATAAGACGCTGATAAACTTCACGTCATCAGGAAACCTTGCCTTATACTCGGCTCCATGGCTGTTGCTGTAGTAGTAAAGTCTATCGATGAAAATCTTGGCTCTGGCGCTGACGTGATCATAGTAAATAGGAGACCCTAGGACGAGGGCGTCTATGGTCTCAAGGTGAGGCATCAACTGAGTGAAGTCATCGTCAGGGTATACGTACCCGTGCTCATCGGCCTCAAGTGGATTAATCCGCATATCGCCCATGTAGAAGAGAAGAGTCTCATGACCCGCGTCATTCGCCCCTGAGATGATCTCCTCAACGAGCCTCGCGGTGTTCCCTGTCTTACGGGGACCAGCTATTAGTCCAAGTACTTTCACACGGTCTAAGTGTGGGCACGGTTTTATCAAGGTAACTGATGGGTTTCAGTAAACATTCAATTTTAAGGCGCTAACATATAGAAGCCCTTTTAGATAAGTATCTAATCCTCTACTGCATTAGATGAAAACCCTGTACGGTGCACCTCTATATGTCCGTAGACGAGAATAAATTAGATGAACTGGAAGCACAGGCAGCAGAGCTACGAAACACTAGAAACACGTTGTTTGAGCAGATAAAAAAGCTCAGAGAAGAAAGAGACAGACACAATAAATCAGCGCGAGCAGCAAGAGAGCAAGCCCAGAAACACCGAGATGAACGCGATAGGATCAACGCGAAGGTGCAGGAGATAAAGCAGAATCTGGGGCCACTCTTTGATGATCTCGCTGCGAAGAATCAGACCCTCGCTGAGGCAGATCGGGCGATAAGAGAGGAATACAGGGGTCTCCCTAGTAAGAAGAAGGTGCAGGAAGACCTCAGACTTATCGAGTGGGAGGTAATGACTACTCCTACTAAGGAGATGCTGGGTCGAGAAGATGAACTCATACAGAGGGCCTCTAATTTACGTAGAACTCTCGAAGATTTCAAGGGTGTTGAGGTTATACAGGGTAAAAAAGTGGATTATCTCGCTGATAAAAAATCCAAAGAGGTTGAGATAAACGCTCTTCGCGACGAGATAAATAAGCTTGCTGAGCAGAGTCAGGAACATCATGAGAGAATGATACTGTTCTACGAGGAGGCGGACAATGAGAAGAAGAAGGCGGATGAGGTTCACAGCAGCTACGTTGAGAAGATAAGGCAGGTTGATGCTATCAAGGAAGACCTCAACTTCATCATGCCCGAGATAAGCGCGATTAGAGACGGACTCAAAGCCTCGGACCTGAAGATAACTGAACTCAGAAAGATGAACACCCAGCAAAGAGCAGAGGCGTTAAAACAGGCAGCCCTTAGGAAGATGGAGAACGGCGAAAAACTCAGCTTTGAGGACCTTCGCCTCATCTACGGCGACGAGGACGAAGAAGAGGATTAAATAGATGCCCCAAGGGGGGGCTTGTTTTTTGATTTATGCTCTGAGGACTGGGCATGTCATGCAATGGATGCCGCCCATGCCTTTCCTCATCTCCTCACCGGGGATCTGTACAACGTCGATGCCGCGTTTCTTACACTCGGCCATCACCCTTAGGTTACCGGTATAGTGGAAGGCGAGGTCCTTGTGGACTGTCAGGAAGTTGGCTGCCATATCGAAGCACTCCTGATCGGTGATCTCCAGTATGTCCCAATTCTCCTCCCTGAGCCATTCGGTGAAGCTACCCTCCCACTTCTCGTTTCGGCTTCGGAATATTGTTGGAACTTTCTCCATTATCTCTGGGTGGATCAGCGCGACCTTGCCGGGGAGTTCACAGAACTCGCCGTCGATATGGACGATGCCCTCAGGCATATTCAGCTGTACAAAGAGATCAACCAGCTTGTTTCCCAGTAAATAGTCTCCCATCTGGGTTAGAGCGCCTTGAGTTGATCTATCACATAGCCCCGCTGCGGCTACGCCACCTTCAAGGAGTGCAAAGCCTCCTCCCTCAAAGCTATCGGGTTCCTCCATCTTCAACGCGATGGGTACGCCGTTTGCCTCGTGGGCTGCCTTGATCACTGGGGTCTCGACTCTTCTGCTGGGTAGCCCCATCCTGAATAGTAGGGCGCCGTTGTTGGTCATGGTGCTGCTGTCCCTGACGAATACTAGGTTTGGGGCTTTGTAGCTCTGCTCTAGTGCTGTCTTGTTGTCTGCGATGAGGTCTCGTACGAGAAGTACCTCTACGCTTGCTTCACGCAGGGCGTCAACGAGCTGCTGGTGGTCGCTGATGAAGCGCTTGATGTCCACGGGCATGTCGAAGTGGTGTGCAACTGGGTCTGCGTTGGCTAGTTCCAGTTCTTTTCCGGGGTGGTGAACCATGACCCGTTTAAGGGTGCCTGATTCATGAGTGATTCCATAGCTAGGCATACCATACCCTACCGAAATAATAACATAAAACAGTATGCAGGGAGGCTGTGATTAATCGGCTTTGGCTGCCTTCTTATCTGCCTTGGTCTTTCTCTTCAATGCAGCCGCTACTTCTTCCTCTGTGTTTCGGTATTTTCTCAGTCCATCCTCGGCCTTGAAGCTCTCGACCCTCTCTTCCTGGAACATGTTTTTTATCAGACTGTATGCTTTTTTCTCGGTTACTCCAAGCTCATCGGCTACCTCCTTCAATGACATGGGTTGCTCAAGGAGCAGTACGCCGATCTTGTTACGTAATGTTGACGCGGACATTATTCTCAGAAACAAGATACCGGTGTTTTTATTAAAACTTGGCGCGAGCAGGCACTCGTCCAGTATATAAAGAAGCCGTAGAGCAGCTGAAAACCATTGAGATGTGATTATATCAACAAGCTAACCCAGGCCGCTACGTAAAACCAGATTAACCTCGTTGAATTAAGAATATAAACAAGAACGTACACAAATGGAAGGCACGGCAATGAAGACGAAATACCTCTGTGAGGAATGCTACGAGACGTGGAGCAGCGATAAGAAGGAAAAATGCTGCCCATACTGCGGAAGCGACATGATCACCACCGAGAAAAAACAGGTAACCACGACACAATAACCCAGACCACTGTTTAGAGCCTATTTTTTCCCTTTACAGCTATTCAAAGAAGGTTTTTTGTTTATTTTTTTTGAGGGTTAATTAGAAATAGTTTGTTGGTTGTTTTGTTTTATGGGTTCAACTGGTTATTTGGAGATGCACGCCGATAAGGTATCAGGGTTTGAGAAGCGCTTTGACTTGGTGTTTGGAGATAAGGGCTTGTTGTTAGCGGCGCTGGACCATACAAATCCTGAGTTGAAGAAGCAGTATGCGGTTGCTGGTGATAAGCTGCTTGATTATCTCTTGTTTGATTATTTAATGTGCAGGAGGTATTCTAAGGGGAAGCTAGATTGTATCCGTCAGAAGATTAACACCGATGCAAGTTTGGCGAAGATTGGTAAGGATATGGGGTTGAGTGAGTTCATTGTATTCCCTGATAGTGCTAGTGAAAGGGAGAGGGAGACAGGGGATGCGTATTATAATGATACCTTAGAGGCGCTTGTGTACGTGATTATGAAGGATTACGGGTTGGATATGGTGACACAGTTTGTTACGGAACATATATTCTCAAAGATATCAGCTAACGAGTATAGATGCAGAGACTAGAATTTTTTATTCGTATTTCTTGGATTGCTTGGAGTTATCTGATTCTTCTTTTAAACTGTATACTTTACATCTTCCTTTTTTCCTCGAGGTTATATAGCCTTCTTTTTCTAGCGCCTTTATTCTATCCCTTGTCCATGTTTCTGAGTAACCCGTCTTGTCCTTGACTATTTCATATATCTCTTTGAACGTCTTTTCACTCTCCCCCATGAATTCTTCGAATGATTTTCGTAGAATATATGAGTCAGCGTGGTTTTTCACTCTGTTCAAACTTACTATGATACCATATTTTTCGTTTAGTTCGGAGACTTTTTTCAATACAAAATCAGACCACATTCCTGATCCTCTTTGATTAAGACACTCTGTTTCCACAATATCCCAGTTTATGCCTGCCTCTGTTAATGTTCTGATATCTTCAAGATCAGCTTCTCTTTCAGTAATTGCTTTGAAAAGTGTGATGTCTTCTCGTGACATTAAATATACATGGAGTTTGTTTACGTCCTTGTAGTGGTTGGCTCTTGACACCACAGTTTCTCGTAGTTCCAATGCATTGCAGACTATTC
>CAYTVK010000189.1:0-4688 GCA_964441725.1 uncultured Candidatus Bathyarchaeia archaeon
AAAGGGATTCGGCTGGGACCAAAAAATCGCAGAACTAAGACCAAGGTTACCTCCACCAGAAAGATGGATCAACATAGCATCCACCGGACTAGGTGGAATAGTCTTTCTCGTCGGCGTAATCCAAGGCGTGAACTTTGCCTGGAGTATAATCCCATTACCAGTAATGCCGCTGTGGAATCTTAGTTACTGGGCCTCAAACTTGGCTGATGTATTAGGCGCATTCATAATCCACGGCGCGGACATGATCTCGTTAGGAATAGGAATATCAATTCTCGGAGACGGCGTCAGCACATACATACAGGACAGAGAGGACGTAAAAGTCTGGGGAAACGTAATCGGATTAATCTTCCTCCTCTGGATGAGACCAATAGTCATAGAGGCATCGAAGATTCTGAGAAACCCCGGAATCACGATAACCATGTTCTCCCCACTCATCATCTACACCATACTCGGCGCAGTAACCACAATCATAGCCGTAACATGGATATATCGTAGAGTAGGAAGAGAACTATTTTCCAGAAATAGATAACACTCTCATTTATATCTCCGAGCGTGCTTATTGTCGAAAGGCGACAACCACTGATACGGGAACTTCTCGAAGCATTAGGCGTCTACTCAATCTACTACAGGTGGCTGAAGGAAACCATAGACCGTGGAGAGAAACCCAACCATGTCGGTGTCATCATGGATGGAAACAGGCGCTGGGCAAAGCAAAGAGACATGGTTCCATGGGAAGGTCACTGGGAAGGCGCTGATAAAGTTGAGGAGTTTTTAGATTGGTGTCTGGAGCTGAATATCAAAACCATCACTCTCTACAGTTTCAGCACAGAGAACTTCAACCGACCCGAGGAAGAGATAGTTGAACTCTTCAAGCTATTCGAACAGATGCTTGAACGAGTACTCAAATCTGATAGCATACACAAGAACAAGGTACGCATAATAGCCATAGGCAGAATAGAGACCTTACCCGAAAAAATACAGAAACTCATACAGAGGGTTGAGGACGCAACAAAGGACTATGATAAATTCTTCCTAAACATAGCCATAGCTTACGGTGGACGAGCAGAGATCGTGGATGCTGTACGTGTAATAGCTGAGAAGGTGAAGCTTGGAGAACTTGAACCCAAGGCGATTGATGAACAAGTTATCGAAGCTAATCTGTACACTGCTCATCTTCCCCACCCTGACCCGGATATTGTTATCAGGACCTCCGGTGAGTCTCGTCTCAGCAACTTCCTCGTTTGGCAGTCAGCATACAGCGAGTTATTCATAGTTGATGTTTACTGGCCCAGTTTCAGAAAGATTGACCTCATGAGGGCTATACGTGGCTATCAGATGCGTCATAGGCGCTTCGGGCGCTAGTTGGGAAGACTTTTAAAACCTTGTTTGGTTCTATTATTCTCACTAGGTTAGAGTAACTGGGTCCGGTAGCCATGAGACGCCATAATCCATCTATAATACCATATAATATGCTTAGAAGAGAAATAAAATCCGTGAACAATTTCATATTATTTAAACGAATATGGTAAGACAGGCCGCCGAAACAGTTAGGTTTAACCATATCATGAAATGAAAAAGTTGGGGGAGAAGCTGAATGGTACATATAAGTAGAATGATTATTAGGAACTTCAAGTCCTTCGGCGGCGACCCAATCAAGCTTCAATTCCAACCCGGATTCAACATAATCACCGGACCCAACGGCTCAGGAAAGAGTAACATCCTCGACGCCGTCCAGTTCGTACTAGGAGAACTAGGCAGCAAACGAATGAGGGCACCAGACCTCTCAGGCCTCATCTACGATGGAGCAGGCGAGGATCATGTAGGCAAAGCCCAGATAGCTCAAGTCAGCCTCTACTTCGATAACGCCGACAGGGGACTCGCTATTGACAGAAACTCAGTAAGCGTAGGCCGCAAGATGGACCGTGACGGAAAAAGCGATTACCTGCTCAACGGCAAGAGAACAAGCAGAAGACAGCTAGTAGAACTCCTTGAAATGGTCGGAATCACAGCCGGTGGATATAACATTGTTCTACAGGGTACAGCTACACGGCTCAGCGATCTCACACCCGGTGAGAGAATGGATGCACTGGAAGACCTGGTAGGCATCAGAGAATATGATCTGAAGAAAGCCGATGCAAAGGTTAAACTAAACGAGGCTGAGAGAAAGATCGAGGTTGCCTCAGCGAGGATTGAGGAGATAAGGAAACAGGTCAATGACTTGGAGAGGCAGAGGAATAACGCTATCCTGTTCAATCTGTTAAATGAGGAAGAGAATAAGCTAAGCGCTCATCGTCTCACTGTCCAGATAAATGACTACGAGGGCAAACTGGGCGAAATAGATAGCCAGATCAAGGAAAAAGAGGAGGAACTTAAAGCCCTCGAGGAAGAGCACGCTAAATTCATCGAGGAAAAGAACCAAGCTCAACAACGTATGGATGAATTCAACAGGGAGGCAGCGGAGAGAGGAAACACAAGACTCCCACTTCTAAGATCAGAGCTAGTGGGTAAGAGCACTCTCAAGGAGTCTCTTGAGGCTAGACAGAATGAGATTGATCAGAGAAGATTTCAACTCGAGAAATCCATTGTCGAGAAAGAAGGCGAGATCGAGAACAGTAAAAACGAGGTCTCCAGCAGAAATACTCGTCTCCAGCAGATCACTGAGGAGGAGCTTAAGGCAAACAGTGAACTAGCTGAGAAGCAGACAGAACATGCCGAGCTCAACCAGAAGATACAGTCTGCACGTGAGACCGCTGAACAGAACCAGTTACAATTAGAGGCTCTCACAGAGTCCTTGGTACCTATGCAGGAGAGTCTATCAGGTATCGAGACGGACATCAACAAACATGTAATGACGAGGGACTCCATCGATGAAAAGATCAGCAACTTCCATGAGCGAAAGGAGCAGTTTTTGGAGCGACGCACATCCCTCGAGGCTTCAATAAAGGAATACGAGGCGCTGAAAGGTGATGAAGCCAAGAAACTCGAGGACATGATACAGACCGTCGAGAGCCAGGTTCAACACCAGCGAAACATAAGGAGCACCATCGAGAATGCCAACCAGCTAGCGAAGGACGCGGAAACCACCATCACCGAGTTATCTGCTAAACGTGATCTCTGGAAGAACATCGTCACCGAGGAAAAAGCCCTTGAGCGTATTAGGGAGATCGGTGAGGCTGGAGCCATGGAAGGCTATCACGGGCAACTACGATCCCTTATCAAGATCGATCTGCAGAATCAGCGAGCAGCTGATAGCAGCAGTAATGGCTGGATAAACGCTATGGTCGTTGATGACTACGAGACAGCCAAGGAACACATAGAGCGCCTCAAGAAGACAAAGGTGGGAATGACACGTTTCATCCCGCTTAACCAGTTGAGGGCACCGGAGCCTCTCCAGGAGCTCAAAATAAAAGGCGTAATTGGAGCCATGCCTGACCTGATTCGGTATGACGAGATGTATGCCTCGGCCATCTACCTTCTATGGGGAGACACTTATCTTGTAGAGACATCTGAAGCCGCTGAACTCGTGAACGCTCAAGGATACAGGGCGGTAACCAAGACCGGTGATGTATACGAGGCAACAGGCGGTATAATGGGAGGCTACTACAGGCGTCCACCAGACTTTTCCAAACTTATTCCGAGCGAGGAATCCATAACCAATCTCTCCACGACGATCAAAGACCTGCGAGGTAAACTCAGAAGCAGGATGAAGGAGCTCAGATCAAGTGGCTTCGACCTCAGAAAGTTCACCGATTATATGGAGGACAGTCAAACCCGTGTTGCTAGGATAGATGAAGACATTAAATCCACTGAGGAAAGTATAGTTAGACTCGATAGAAGTCTTCAAACCTTGATGGAGAACGTCGAGAAAGCCAAGAATGATAAAGACAACGAGGAAAGACTAAGAGTTATTCTTGAGGAACGTAAGTTAAAGACCCTTGAGCAGATTGAGGCAACTAAGCTTGAGATTAACAGGCTTAAAGAGTACAAGCTCAGTGACGTTTCAGGTCTGGAGCTTGAGAGAAACAGCCTCAACCAAGTGATTGCACAACTTGAGAAACGGCTAAATGAATTATCAAACGACAGGATCATCCAGTCAAGCTTCGTAGACAGAATACTCACACTACAGATAACTGAAGCAACTCAGGATATTGAGGCTGCACGGCAGGAGATAGCTGACCTAGCAGGAGAATATCAAGAAACGGAGGCCCAGATCGCTGAGATATCCAAAGACGCATCTGAGCTTCAGGCGATTCTCAGCGAGGTAACCACTGAGGTAGAGGCTACAAGCAAGGTCTTTGAGCAGCATCAGAGAACCCTCCGTCAATATGATAGACAACTTGAACAACTCGCTAGAAGAACCACTGATGTTGAGCGGAGAAACGGGCAGCTGAGCCTGGAAAAAGAACGAATAAAGCTCCAAGTCGAACAGCGGCTGGATGAAATAGGCAGACTAGGGTTCAGCGACAAGATTCAGTTGGAGGAGATGCTCCCCGAGCAGGTTGAACGCAGACTCAACAGAATTAAACAGGAGAAGCGCGGCCTTGGAGCCATCAACCAGCTGGCAATAGAGCATTACCGCATCACCATGCGAGAGTATAAACAACGAAGTACCCGCATCAACGGCATGGAGGAAGAGAAACAAAGCATCCTCAACTTCATCAATGAAATAGAGCACGAAAAACAGGAAC
>CAYTVK010000190.1:0-4671 GCA_964441725.1 uncultured Candidatus Bathyarchaeia archaeon
ACTCGAAAGATACTATGAGATCGGGTTCATATTCTTCTAGAATAGATAAGACCTTCTTGACGTTTTCATCGGTACTCTTCACGCTTCGATCTAGGTAACCCATGTAGATGATCTCGTTTATCCCAAGAAGCTCACCCGCCTCAGCCGCCTCATCTAAACGGGTGTGAACATATTGGCTCTTATCCATCGCCTTGTACTGGGGACTCCAAATTCCCTTGTCGCCACCGGCAAAGATAATGGATAGCACATTTTTCAACTTGTATACGAGGCCACCTGCAAAAGCCTCAAGGTCATCCGGGTGCGCGGCAATCACTATGGGTCGCTTGTAATTAGAGAGAATGAGTTTGTATCCGGGTTTTGCGGGTTCCCAGTTAGTCTCAGAAATTGGTGACGTGAGGTTTTCGGTAAAATGTAGTTGATCAATGTTTACTACTGGTACATAATGACCGTTGGCGATGACTGTTTTGATATGCTCATCTCCCTCAACTATTTCTTCGCTCTTTCTTGAGGCAGTGAAAACGTGATTAACTCCAATCAGTGTAGCGTAAATGCCTAATATTTTTTCAAGCACCTGAACTTCGCTGAAGGGGTTTATAACAAGATATAATCCGAAGATCGCTGAAAGAACTACCCATAATAATAACCGCCTCTGATGAAGCACATGCATATGTGACTCAACCAAGATACTTAGTTCGATTAATGCTCTGAAAAGCAATAACAAACCAACTATAACAGCTGCAACCTCAACGGCTAACTGATCCATGGTTAAGGCTACTAGCCCAACTAGAAACCCGATTATGCTGCTTCCAAAGGCTTCAGGCCATAGACGGCGTGTTCTATGGCCGATGAAAAATGGTGAAATTTGAATTACGTTGTTAATTATCAACCATACGCCGAATAATTGGATCAATAGATCCGTTGCCCATTCAGGTTTTAGAAATATAGCCAAACCAAAGACTATGTTTATGAGCCCGCGTAGGGCCAAATACTAGGGCTTTATAGAATAACTCTCATCGATTTCTCGGAAATACATTAACTATACTTTAATTAACAAGAACTTAAGACAATCAATGATTCTTCTCTGGATTGAATCGAAAAAAGAGTTAGAAAATAGGGGGTGGAGGTTAACCCACATACCATTTATCGGTGATGTCCAGTTTGAGGAACTCTGGTTTAGCTCGCTCTAGTTGCTCTGGGGTCACTGGCGTATGGGGGGCTCTTACATCGTACTCCATGTCGATTCCTCTTAGCCTCCAGATGGCCTTGTATCGGCCCCAGAAGCTGGCCCCTGCGAAGTACTGGTCTATGATGTTGAACATCTTGACTATCATCTCATGGTAGTAGAGCGCCTTCTCGTGGTCGCCTTTCTCATAGCTGTGTTTTAGACCCAGTATAAGGTGGGGGAATGCCTGAAACTCCGCGATTAGGGCGCCGTGAGCTCCCTGCGTTAGAAAGCTGAGATAAGCGCTTGGGCTTCCCGTGAATACGCTGATCTTGTTGCGTACTCGGCGGATGATGTCGTTGTATCTGAGGCTGAAGAAGTCGTCCTCTTTGTAGCTCACGACGTTTGAGAACTCGTCAGCTAGACGCTCGATGACTGGTGGAGACATACCTCTGCCGAACTGGGGGTTGTTGTAGAGGATTATTGGTATGTCTACCTTGCTGGCTACTGCTTTGAAGTGGTTGTAGGTCTCTGTGTCTGTGGCTTGCATCAGGAGTGGATGGCTTAGCATCACTCCCTCGCAGCCCATGTCCAGCGCCTCTTTGGTGTACTGAATGCTCTCACGGGTCGTGATGGCGCCTGTTCCAGCTATCACAGGAACCTTACTGTTGGCTGCGTCGAGGGTGATCTCCCATATCTTGAGCCTCTCTGGGTGAAATAGATGCGTGAATTCACCTGTGGCTCCCGTGGGTACCAATCCGTCGCATCCGTCGGCTACGATTGTTTCTACGATCTTGTGCATCGTAGGCTCGTCAACCTCATCGTTTTTGAATGGTGTAACGGGCAGACAAAGTATGCCCTTGAAAGAATCTGGCTTCATAGTGTTCGGAAGTGTGTATAAGGGGATAACTTTTTCCATCACTCAAAGGGAAAACGATATTTCAAGCCTTGTTCATCCCGCATTTCAATGAGTTCTTTCTGTATTCCAGAGGTTATCGGAGCTCCTTTGTTTCTCCGCTCAAGGCTGGTAAGATACTCTTTTTCTCCAGCAGTATAGATTCGGGGCTGTCCCGGCGCTCTTCGAGCCGACCTCAGCTCCCTGAGTATGGAACCAGTTGTTGTTTTAAAGTCATCAAGCTCAGTGAAAGCCTCAACGTCGATGGCGATGAAGAAGTGCCCTAGATTTACTCCATTAATTGCTTTGAGGAAGAAGCCTTGCTGTAGCGCTGAGGACAGTATCTCAACGATTGTAGCGTATCCATACCCCTTGTAACCAGCTGTCTCTTCTCCTACGCCTCCAAGAGGAAGCAACGCTGCCTCTCCCTTGAGCAGGGCGTCTAGGGTTTTTGATGGTTCATTCATGTACTCGTTTTGGTTGTTTATTATGAGACCGTCTGGTAGAAGCTTGTTTTCTCTTGCGGCGACCTCAATCTTACCCCTCTGGATTATACTCGTCGCGCAGTCCAATGTGAATGGAAACTCTTCGTCAGTGGGAAAACTGAAGGTAAGGGGATTTGTGCCCAACATGGGTTCTACTCCAAAGGTTGGTGCGATGGCTGGTCTGGCGTTGGTGCCAGTCATTCCCAGTAGCCCCTGATTTGAGGCCATCTCAGCGTAGTAGCCTGCTATCCCAAAGTGTGTGCTGTTTCGGACAGCCACCATGCCCATACCATATTCCTTGGCTTTGGTGATCGCAGCCTGCATTGCTTTTCTCGCAGCCACCATGCCCATACCATTGTTGGCGTCAAAGACAGCAGTTGTTGGCCCTTCACGAATAATGTCTGAATAGGTAACTGGTTTCTGCTTTCCAGCAATTACTCTGTCATAGTAGACAGGCTTCAACCGGTTCACTCCATGGGTATCCAATCCCTTAAGATCGGCATCCAATAGGACGTCTCTGCAAGTCTCGGCATCAGAAGGAGGTACGCCTATGCTTTTGAAGACATCAAGCACATATGGTTCAAGGATACTGAAGGGCACCCAAGTTGTCTCGCTCATGGTATGATGATTCAATGATCAACGTGATAGGGTTTTCCCCAAAGCGATTCTCCATCCAGTCAGAAGTCTTTCCCTAGTTTCTTGGCTCATTTTTGGTATAAATACATCCTGTCGTTTATCCAAGCCGGATAACTCTGTCACGTTTTTCCAGATATCTGAGCCTATACCTGCCAGATAGGCGGCTCCGCGGGCTGTTGCCTCAGTCATATATGGGCGTATAACTGGTACGCCAAGAATGTCTGACTGAAACTGCATCAAGAACCCGTTGCTTGTTGCGCCTCCATCGACTAGTAGACTTGTGATCTTATTCCTGCTATCGTGCTGCATGGAATCAACGAGATCATAGGTTTGATATGCTATGGATTCAAGTGCCGCGCGGATGATGTGGGCTCTTGTTGCCCCCCTTGTCAGTCCTGTGATCATGCCTCTTGCATACTGGTCCCAGTGAGGAGCCCCGAGCCCTGTGAAAGCCGGCACCAAATAGACACCGTCGTTATCGGTGAGGGATTTAGCTAATTCCTCTGTTTCCGTCGCTGAGGTGATTATGCTCAGTCCATCTCGCAGCCATTGTACTATGGCACCGGTTGTGAATATGCTGCCTTCCAGCGCATACGTGGTTTCGCCGTTGACGCTCCATGCAATGGTGGTGAGTAAATTCCGTGACTCAACTGGGTGGTTCCCCGTATTCATTAACAGAAAATTCCCCGTACCATATGTACATTTTGAGTCACCTTGATGAGTAGCGTTATGCCCAAAAAGAGCAGCCTGCTGGTCGCCAGCGCAACCCGTTATAGGTATGCTTGCTCCAAGCTCATCAACGCTGCTATATCCTATTAGACCGCTTGATGGTTTGACTACGGGCAGCATTGAATCAGCTACACCGAAGATTTCCATGAGCTCATAATCCCATACCAGTTTTCTGATATTGAATAACAAGGTTCGGCTGGCGTTACTTGGATCAGTTGCATGAACAAGTCCACCTGTCAACTTGTAGATGAGATACGAGTCTATGGTGCCCATGAGAAGTTCTCCTCTGCCCGCTCTCTTCGCTGCACCATACACGTTGTCCAGTATCCACTTTATTTTAGGAGCCGAAAAATAGCTATCTGGAATAAGACCTGTCTTCTCTTTGATTATCTGTCCATATTCTCTTTTTACTTCTTCAACGGTCTCGGCTGTGCGTCTGCATTGCCAGACAATCGCATTACATATTGAGTTACCAGTGTTTTTATCCCAGATCACAGTGGTCTCCCGCTGATTAGTAACACCGATACAAGAGATCATATCCGGCTCTAACTTTGCTTCACTCAGAGCATCCTTGATAGCCCCATACTGCGCCTTCCATATCTCCTCTGGGTCATGCTCAACCCACCCAGGCGCAGGGTAATACTGATTGAACTCGCGTTGACCCACTGCCTTCACATGTGCCTCTTCATCATATATTATAGCGCGAGCACTTGTAGTCCCTTCATCCAAGGCTAGAATGTATCTAGTCAAGTCAACCAGAAATT
>CAYTVK010000191.1:0-4670 GCA_964441725.1 uncultured Candidatus Bathyarchaeia archaeon
GGAGATATCTGAACAGAAGCAGGGTCAGTATTGCCTCAGGAATATAAGAGGCAGCGGTCAACATAGCCGCCTTCACCAATGAATCCACTTTATATCTCTGGAAGAGATACCCTGCTGTTACCCCAGTCATTGCTTTTCCGAGGGGTAACCCGAAGCCCGTTACCAGGTTGCCTTGGCTGAACCCGAACTCGAAAGCGGCTACAAGTCCTCCTACTGCTCCTGTTAGACCTCCGATTACGGGTCCTCCGAATAATGCTGCTATGAATGTGGTTAGGTGACTTAGATCCAGTGCGAGGCTTACTGTTACCGGCCCCATGGGTATGTTCGGCGCTATTGGGGTTAGTTGTGTTGAGATCAGGGAAAGTATGTTTCCTAGTGCTGCCATTATGGCGATGAATGTGATGTTTTTAGATCCTAGTTTGTACATTTCATGGAGAATAGACAATTAACTAATTTACGGGTTATTACCCATTAATCAGTAGATCCATATTTTGGGATAAGCTCACCGAGAACCACCATGGCTCTCTGGGAGTCCTCGGCCTTCACAAGTATGTGATCACGCAGATACGTTGAGACAGCATAAATACTGATCCCAGCATCAGCCAGAACAGAGGATACAACAGATAGAAAACCAACGAGGCTGAGATCAAGAACGATATCAAAAGTAATGACGCGGTAAGGTCCCTCTGCCTCGTATACAGTGAAATTCTGCTTCATCAACGCCCAGTCTTCTTCTTTGAGAATAAGAGAGACCTCGTTACGATCCACTGTTACTGAGCTGAAAGGAGTCAATGGTTTTACTAATTCAAGGGTCTTCTCTTTCTCTTCAACGGGTAGACTGATTATGGCATAGCTATCTGAGTGAAGCTTGAGCACAGTAGATGCGAATACTGGCTTCATTTCCTCAGAGGGCATATGATCCAATTTAGCCCAAATCCTGTATTCTTTTTCCCCGCTCTGTAAGCTCTACAACTCTGGCTGTGAGGCGTTTGTTTCTTCGCTTAAGCTCCTTCAACAGGGTCTTCGGTTTCTCTGGGCTGATCATGTAGATGGATTTTTCCACGAACATGTTCATTATTATGTCCTCGCCGTTTGTGTAGTCGATGAATCGGAATCCGCTTTTCCTGAGTATAGCGGACTGGTCTGTGGCGTATTCTGTGGCGTCTTTGCTTATCTCTTTGTCAACCCTGATGTATACTTCTATTCTGTTGATGGCTCTGTATGGTATTATAGCTGTCTTACGTAACAGTCTCTTGACCTCGAAGCCTTCTTGTTTCAGATAGTATTTGCTGGTGTACACGGGGAAGAACCTCGGTATGGCGATGGCTATGAAAAGCGTGCTGGCGAGTATGATTATATCATTCCAGAACGTCTGATCTCCAATTACCATCCCTTCTTGAAGATGCACGTATGCTAGATACAAGTTGTAGAGGAACAGAGGTATGTTCATCGCCGGGACCATGTATCCCAAGAGCCTTCTACGCCGCACAAGGGGTAATGATTTGATCTCTGCGTCTGACACAGTAATTCCAGTCAAAAGACGAGGTGCCTAGATATAAAACCCCTATACCAGAACCCAGAAAAGGTAGAAGACACCATCCCCTAGACATGAACGTCACCGTGCTAAGGCTTGGTCATAGACCTCAGCGAGATAAGCGGCTCTCCACGCATCTGATTCTCTGCGCTAGGGCTCTCGGAGCCAGAAATGTGATCTATTCTGGTGATGAGGACCCTAGGCTTGAGGATGGTATTCGTGATATCGTTGAGCGATGGGGTGGTGAATTCAGTATCGAGTACGAGTCCAACTGGAGGCGTGTGGTAAAAAACTGGGAAGGCAACATAGTTCATCTAACCATGTACGGCGTTCCCGTTGAGGAGGCGACTACGGTTATACGTGAGTCTAATGATCCCCTGCTGGTGGTAGTTGGTGGACCTAAGGTACCACGGGACATGTATGAAAATGCTACCTGGAATGTGTCAGTTACTACTCAGCCTCACAGTGAGGTCAGCGCCTTGGCGATATTCATGTACCTGCTGCAGGGAGAGGCAGCGCTGAAACACGAGTTCTCGGGGGGTAAGATAAAGATCAAACCCAGTGAGCGGGGAAAGGACGTAAAGGTTAGTAAAGACTAAATCACGCGAATACGAATATATGGGGGATCGAGAAAATTGGCGTCAATATATACTGTTAATGAGGAGACACTATACAATATCGCGAAGGTACTTGGAGGAGAAGATGGGGTAAAGATCATCGAGATCCTCAATGAACGCGAGAACATCACGGTTGAGGAACTAGCAGAGCTGACAAGCATACAGATAAATGACGTCAGAAGACTTCTCTACCGTTTCTATAATCACAGCCTTGTCACTAATCGGAGGTTTAGGGATAAGGAGACTGGATGGTTTATCTTCCAGTGGAGTCTTCAACCTGAGCTGGTTGAGGCTTATGTGCACAGTATTAAGCAGAAGATACTGCACAAGCTGGAGGTAAGGCTGGAATATGAGTTAACTCATGAGTTTTATCACTGTGGTAACATTCAGTGTCCTAACACCACGTTTGAGGTGGCTATGGACACGGTGTTTCACTGCCCACACTGCAATGAGCCTCTTCACAGAATGGATAACACCCCGGTGATCGAGTTCCTTGAGAAAAAGATCGCCGAGATTCAGGAGGAGCTTGAGAACTGAGCCTCCCATCGAGGGAAGAGGCAATACGTATTCTTGAAGCAGCCGGAACCCCTCGTCACGTCATAGAGCACTGCGAGAACGTAACAAAGGTAGCGTTAAGGATCGCTAACCAGCTAAAATTCAGGGGATATGATGTGAATATACGGCTCGTGGAGGCAGGGGCATTGCTCCATGACATTGGCAGGAGCCGCAGCCACGACGTAGACCATGCAGCTAAGGGCGCCGAGATAACTAGGGAACTGGGGCTCCCCGAGGAACTGGTTCATATAATTGAGAGGCATATAGGGGCGGGTATACCTGATAATGAGGCTAAGAAGCTTGGTCTCCCTGAGGGCCACTATATCCCTGAGACGCTGGAGGAGAAGATAGTGACATACGCTGACAAATTAATAGCGGGTAGATGTGAGGTGGATATCTGTGTCACTATACAGGATTTCGCTGCCAAGTTGGGGGAGAATCATCCCAGTATTCAGAGGCTGCATAATCTGGATGTTGAGATGAGGAGTCTTCTAGAGGGTTAAGTCGTTAACGTTTTATGTAGGATATTGATCCAATAAGGTTGCGTGGGCCGGTCGTCCAGTCTGGTTAGGACGCCGCCTTTACGAGGCGGAGGTCGCAGGTTCAAGTCCTGCCCGGCCCACCATGTTCTTTTGTAATGTGAAAAATGTAGTTACCTATCGGGTTCTGTGCACTGTTTTGTCGGTTACCATACCGCTTTTTGTCACTATTCGAGACACGATCTGAAGTGTTCTGGGGTTGTTTTCAGGGAAAGCTGCCTTTTTAGGGGTTTTTATGCAGACCCCCCCCTCCTCCCTACTGTATAATGTTCGAGGCAGGGAGCTACAGTAGTCTAATTAATCTATTTTATCCAGTCTTGCGAAATTTTATACTCAGCCGCTGCGCATGTATCCGTATGATCACTCGAGAAGAATCACTTTCACTCGTTAGAGCGCATGTAAAAAACGAGAACCTGTTAAACCACATGATCGCTGTGGGTGCGATTATGAAGGGGCTTGCAGTGCACTTCGGTGAGGACCCTGAGCTCTGGGAAGCTGTTGGTATACTTCATGACATTGACTACGAGAACTTTGGTGAGGATTTCAGCCAGCATGGGGTAAAATCGGCTGAGATGGTCAAGGACCTGTTACCAGAGGATGGGATAAACGCAATTCTGAGGCATAATGAACTTACGGGTAACAAGCCTGAGACAAGGTTTGATATCTCTCTTCTGGCGGCAGATGGTATCTCTGGGATGATTGTTGCAAACGCTTTGGTGAGACCCACTAAATTGGAGGGCATGAAGCAGAAGAGCATCAAAGGACGTATGAAGGACAAGTCCTTCGCGAGGCAGGTAAGCCGCGAGAACATCATGAAATGTGAGGAGATCGGACTGACATTCAACGAATTCGCTGCGATAGCCATTGAGGCGATGCAGAGCGTAGCATCCGAGATAGGGTTGAACTAAATGATCGACCCAGAGAGACAGAGACACAGGATCACCCGCATTATAGCGGCGACGAGGTTTCCCTTCGTAGATCAACCTGAGGACAGTTGGCCACCATGCTACAAGACCATTGTAAATGATGGCGAGAATGGGTTTGGGCTGCTCTCATCGTGGGGAGAGGTGGTATACCCCAGTATAGTGATTCTCAACTGTGATGGTGGTGTACAGGAGCTGGGTATGGTGGAGGCAGCGGAGAATGTGGTTCCTGAGAGGGCGAGGCTCTGGAGGTTCCTGAGCGACTCGGCGAGTGTTGGACGTAAAGTTAGGAAGTTGTTTGTTTATGTTCCGCACGGCTTGGAGGATAAGGCTCTCGGGATTCTTGAGGGCAATAACATAGAGTATGATGGGTTAAGAGGCTATAATATAGAGGAAGGGAGACTCAGGATTCACCCCATAAAGACGCATGATAGCCCCCACGACCACCGTTAACCTTCTTTAAACAACTCTGCTTGTTGAGGATTGGTAGTTTTAATATTCC
>CAYTVK010000192.1:0-4665 GCA_964441725.1 uncultured Candidatus Bathyarchaeia archaeon
GGGTAAAGAAATCCGATATGGAAAAACTAGCCAAAGCCACAGGCGCAAAAGTAGTAAGCAATCTAGTTGACCTAAGAAGTCAGGACCTTGGAGCATGTGGACTCGTCGAGGAGAAAAAAATCGGTAACGACCGGATGATATTCGTCGAGAAATGCAAGGACCCACAGGCAGTAGCCATATTCATACGTGCGGGACTAGAACGCATGCTAGATGAGGCGGAGCGCTCACTGAATGATGCTCTCCATGTTATCGCTGATGTCGCAGAGGTGCCCCAGATGGTAGCAGGTGGTGGCGCTATTGAGATGGAGATAGCGAAGGCCGTACGAGAACACGCAGCGCAGGTCGGTGGACGAGAGCAGCTAGCCATTGAGGCTTTTGCAGATGCATTGGAGGTAATCCCACGGACGCTGGCCGAGAACGCGGGACTGGATGTTCTGGACACCATGGTTGCCATGAAGGCGGCTCACGCCAAGAGCGGCAAACACATGGGCGTCAACGTCTTCGATGAGGGCGTCATTGATATGCTCGCCGAGGGCGTAGTGGAGCCTAAATTAGTCAAGGAGCAGGCCATAAAGTCTGGCGTCGAGGTAGCTTCAATGATACTCAGGATCGATGAAGTGATCGCGGCGAAATCCGGTGGCATGGGTGGACCCGGCGGCCCACCAGGCGGAATGGGCGAAGATATGGACATGTAAGTCCTACCCCGCTCACAAATTAGATGGTTGCCTTTCCTGATCGAGTAGCGAGTCTGATCAGCGGGTTGGCGGATCAGGGATGTGCGTGCACTTATTATGACGCCTTATGTCGCGTTCTTTTAAATTTAAGTTTTCTCTGCAATGTGCGCGCATCAGGTTAAGTTTAAAGCGGAGAACGTGATTGTTGGGCCTATTTATGAGAAGGGAAAGAAGATTGCACAGGATCGTGAGAAACCTTATCGTCTGTAAAGTACTGGAAGTTTATCATAGTAGCGGCAAAGGCGCAGGCGATAAACTAGCATAAACTATTATGTCGACACTTCCACGCGCGCTCAGGCACCTGTTCACCACAATTTTCATCAAAATATTTGGCAAACCAAGGATTAACAGTATACTGAAAAATCAGAGGACCCTCAACGAGCCCTCTGGTTATCTTTCTGGCTTTGTCATGTTTCTATTCTGGGGTTCTTTGACTGGCGTAGTTTCAGGTATCTTGTTGATGTTGCTGGGTTTTTGAGCTTCTGTGATTAGTTGAGTACTTGACTCATCTGGAATAGTGAAGGGTTGTCCGCAGAATATACAAGTTTGCTCTTTTTGCTTTATTTGTTCTATGGGGTTGGATTTGTTACAGTTTGGACAATAAGCGTATGTAGGTGTTGACATATCGAGCAGTATATATGAAACATACATTATAAACTGAAGTTTATTTCTGCGCGCTTATCAGCATAGATATGGATGCAGACACGCACTATAGCAAAAATACTAATTTTTCCGAAAGTATTGTTATACTGCGGGAAATTCAATATACCTGTTACATGAGAGTCGCGAGCGTATATTTACTCGAGTTAAGGGTTCCATAGTAAAAACGGTGGATATTAAAAAGGTGATCAAAGAGCCTGCAAAAAGCTCAAGATTATACATGGTGTTTCTCATATATTTACTCTTGAACTATAAGGCTAGCCTCAAGTCCAGCGTTGATACAGAACTTCCAAACCAAATATACCTTAACTGTATTACCATTAATTGTCAAAGGAACTCCATTAGTCATCCAATCTGCCTTACCCGTATAAGAACTCGGGAGAGGATCTATTGAAAGAAATTGACCGTTTATTTCAACTTTAAACCCGAGAATACCTTCATCGCCTACTGCGACCATGAAATTAGCTGCATCCACCAGAATCTTCTGATTTGGCGTAATATATGCAAGCTTAGCTGGTCCTGAGAGGACCCACTCATCATCTGAATTTGAAACCTTGGAAACTTTTGCCAATAGTTTCACCTTAATAGGAATATGCGTATCGCTTCCTTCAACGATGAGATATCCTTTGGCTGCGCCTTGAATTGTGTATGTTTTTTCCTTTTTTTTGGCTGCTACAGTTGGTATTAGGCATCCTAATAAGAGTAGGATAACGAATACTTTGAGGATTCTACTTTGTTTCATCTTGAATCTTCTAGTAATCTACAGCTAACTGTATATAATATTTAGCTGTAAAATATTAAATTGTATAACAAATAGAAAACAAATTGATGCACGTGATAGATTATTTAAAAAAAAGACGGCTATCTGCATTGATTTGGGTCGGCAAAAGGAACTCGTCATTCTATTTACGGTATTAACTGTGTATCAAAATTTTTTTTGTATGTTTAAAGCATTTGTTATAATGCGTGATACGGTTATCATGCAGACTTTTATGAATCAGGAATCGAACACCACTAGGAGTGTCCTAGATGGATAAGTTTCGAGGAACGGTTGATTCGATTATGTCGAGTATTCTTCTGTAGAGACTCGTGTCTATTCGTAACCCAGCGTTTATTAGATCATCTATAATGGTTTCTGTCTCTTTCTTCGTGATGACTGCGAGCTTAAGAGCCTGTATTATTACGCCTAGGGTGCCAATTGGTTTGAGGTTTAATATCTTTGAGACTTTTCTCGCCTCCTTGTCGTCAGCGATAAAGTTGATGGCGTTTAGTTGTTTGCATAGTTTTAGTGCCTGTTTTTCTCCTTCGCCAAGCCTCAGATTTGGGTCGAGATAATTGTACTCGATATCTATTTCGGGGGTTACCTGAGTTTCATGTATCCAGGTTCTGGTTGCTTTTTCTATTATGTAAGCGTCTGGTAGGTGGAGGTTTTTCCCTTGTGTGACGGCTTCTTTGTAGACTGCTTCTGGGATGTATATGTTGTTGAAGATGTTTTTGAGGAGGTCTAGTCTGCCGATCTTTGCTAGGAGGATGATTGGTGTGGAGTCTGAGCTTGTGGGGAGGTTATTCATTCTGGACTGCCTTCAGGTCTTCTTCCAGTTCCTCTACGCCGTATTGTGATGGGATCTTTCTATCTGCTAGTGTGTTGATCATTTCCCAGATCGTGATGTTGGCGATCTCTGCTGCTCTTGGGAGGGTGGATGTGCCTTCTCTGTAGGATTTTATCGCTTTTTCTAGTTTCCATTCATGTATGTAGTGTTCGAGGGCTCTGTCTATGATTGTTGTTTTATCTACTTTTTCTTCGCGTGCTATGTCTTCTATTTGGTTGACTCGGTCTTGGGGGAGTCGGGCTGAGACTACTTCTTTTGACAACGTAACCACCGTATATGTTGTAGTACAGAGTATACGGGTTTATATTGGTTCTGATGTGCTGTATTATTGATGCGTTCTTACATGTCCCCGCCAGAGTCTATATGGAAAAACTGTGACTAGATCACTACGATCGAGATTATAACAAGGTGGTTTATCCGATTCCCGTGAAGCAGAACACAACTAAAATTGGTACCAATAGTTCGGTAACAGAGGAGCAAACGTTAATTTACTGTAGAGATGTACTATGTGCTAGATGGAAATCAAGAAACGGGCTAAAGATTCATCAGAAGAACATAAGGAAAAAACCGAGAGCGATGAGGATCAGACAAAGAAACTAATAGAAACGCACCTTGAGAAAGTTCAAAAAGAAATAAATTCACAGATAGATGAAATTGAAAAGCATTTCCAGCGAGAAATCGAGGAACAGTATGAGGTAATAAAAAAAGAGTTAGCAGTAATCACAACCACAGCAACAAAGATCGAAGGTATGGAGAACCATCTCCAAGCCTTAGTTGACAAAGAGCGTGGTGAAATCAAGAAGGAACTCTTAGTAATGAATGCCTCTAAGCAGAGGATTGAGGACGAGTTAGGTGATAAATTAAGTGATAAATGGAACATTGTTGTTACCTTAAGAAGTCAAACCTACGATAAGCTGATGAAAGAGTACAAGAAAGTTGAGAAGAATCTTATCCTCAACAGAACAGAGATACCCGACGAAACAATTGATAACAAACCACAAAAAGATGAATAATGAACTTAATTCAAAGTATCTCACTAACAATTTTTCTAATAACCACGATCCTGATTGCAACTGAGCGGATTGAAAGAGCATACACAGCACTCTTAGCAGCTGGTGCAACATTTCTAATCGGAGCAGTCCTGCCCCCTAAGTTCCTAGACTTCATCGATATCGAGATTCTAGGCGTCATCATAGGAATGATGCTATTAGTGAATGGCGCGGAGAAATCCGGCATCTTCAACAGCATCTCTGTTAGGATTCTGAAGGCATCGAAAAGCCCAACATCCTTCGCCATCATCCTACTTTCTTTCACAGCATTCCTATCACTGATATTGAACAACATCGGCGCGATGCTGATATCAGCAAGCATCACTATCACGATGACTAAGGCCCTCAAAATGAAATCGGAGACCCTCCTAATATTTCAAGCAATTATAGCCAATCTGGGGGGAATGATGTTATTGATGAGTTCTATTCCAAATATCATTATAGCAGTCGAGGGAGGTGTATCCTTTCTTGATTTTGTGTATAACATCGCCCCTCTTGCTATTTTGCTTTTTATTTTAACTATTCTTGTTTTTCTAAGAGTGTTTAAGCAGGAAAATCAGAATGAGTTGATAGAGGTTGATGTACTCACTGATGAGAGGAAGGCTCAGGAGT
>CAYTVK010000193.1:0-4645 GCA_964441725.1 uncultured Candidatus Bathyarchaeia archaeon
TCCTCTTTTAACCAACTCGAGGGCGTACTCGACCTGATATAATCTTCCTTCTGGTGAAAATATGGTGATGGCCCGGTCGTAGGCTCTTGGCATAAACATATCCTAATTTTTTCCTCCTTATGCTATCTCTCTCTAGTTCTACAGGTTATACTTAACACTAAGGTAAAAATATATTCGTTTTTAGTGTTGATCATTTTTCTATTATATTTGTGATTTTAGCTTGGCTGCAGATATCAGATGTTTATTTCTGGTTGAGATAACCCGTCTTTAAAGAATAAGTAATGAAGAAAAAAATAGGGAATATGAAATAGATTTATCTCTAATCTTTTTCATACTTCAAGTATTCCTTGTTATCTATGATGGCTTTGAGGTGCTGCACGACCTCCCAGACCTCAGTGTAGGTCGTGTAGAGGGGAATAGGGCTTAGACGAATGGTTCTTGGGGGACGGAAATCAGGTAATACCCCTCTATCAGTAAGAGCCATGCTAATCCTCTTTGCCTCATCATGTTCTACAGCGACATGTCCACCACGTCTCTCAGCCTCACGTGGGTTTCCTACACTGTAGTTATTGGGTTCTTTGCTCAGCAGTTCATCGACTAGGTACATCAAATACCCTGTGGCTTTGAGGCTCTTCTCCCGTATCCTGTCGAGGCCAGCCTCAACGATCATCTTGCTGCTCGCATACACTGGTGCAACGCAGAAACCGGTGCCAAGGTTGCTTCCAAGATGCCAAGACGACGCGTTACCTGTGGGAGTCCACTCTGCGTTGAATTCAAACCTGTTACTGGGACTGTTTCCCCACCACGTTGGGAGCCCCGGCGTCTCGTTGAAGTGTTTTCTGTGAACATATAGTCCGGCGATTGCTCCTGTACTGCCGTTGATGTATTTATAATTGCACCAGAGCGCGTAGTCGACGCCCCATTCGTGGAATTTATGTGGAATTACGCCGACGCTGTGGCAGCAGTCATAGCCGATTATTATTCCGTATTCATGTGCAGCCTCGGTGAGGCGTTTGATGTCAAGAAGCTGTCCGCTGACAAAGTAGATGCTGGGAAGATGGCATACACTGACTTCATCGCTCATGGCCGCGATTATATCATCCTCCGAGATGGTTCTACCGTCCCTGCTCTTCACTACAATGAGGTCCTTTTCCGGGGCTCTGTCTTTGAGGCGAATCTGTGCAGCTAGGGCATAGATATCGCTGCTGAAGTTGAGTTCATCGCCTATTATTTTCGTCCTCTTACCCTTGGGCTTATAGAAGGTGGAGACCAGGGCGTGTATGTTTGCAGAAGCGCCTCCCGTGAGAATCACTTCATCAGGCTCAGCCCCAACGAGCTTAGCTTGAAGCTCCGCGGCCTTCTTATCGACGCTGCTTCTGCGAGTATTGAGTTCCTTCCACCTCTCAAACTCGTTTTTCATCTCTTCCTCGACATCTTTTGAGGCGAGGCCTAGGCTGTTTCCATCCATGTATATGATGGGCTTAATGGACTTGGACTTCGCGTCTATGTCGAGTGATTCCCTTGTAGGGATGTAGAATCTCTCTTTGTACTTGGCGAGTGGGTCTTCCTTGCTCAGTTTTTTGGCGTAATCTATCCCGATTTTATACTCCATCTTCATCATTCGTTACACGTTTTTTCTTCTATTTAAAACGAGGTATATCAAGGACTAACATGAATATAGAAAAATGTTTCAGATGAAGATTTGGCGCCTTGGCCGGGATTCGAACCCGGGATCGCTCGGGTGACAGCCGAGCATACTGGACCGAACTATACTACCAAGGCGCGTGGAACCTATGAATCATGTTTTCTATAATAAAGTTTGCGGCTTATTGTTTCGGTAAATCAAATAACATAAAATAATTAATTTGTAAAATGTCGGTGCTTCCATTTCTTCCTGTCACAGAAAATAGAATGCTGTATTAGTTCACTTGAACTGCTTCGCGATAAGCATTGTAGCTGTTAGGAAGATGTTCGGTAGTGCCCTGAGTGTCTCAGTGATGAATGTGTCGAGTGTCTTCATGTTATTGGTCTTCACCTTAATAATGGCGTCGTATTCACCGTAAATTACAGCCACCTCTTCGACTTCTTGGTACTTGGCCAGCTTTTCGCAGACCTCGTCCTCTGAACCTGACTTAATGTTCATCATTATGTAAGCCTCTATACTCGCCTGAGGATCCTTACCTACTACAGTGCTCATCTTTGATATTACACCAGACTTCCCAGTGATTTAAGAAGTTTAAAGGTTATGGGTAACTATTTTTGCCCTGATTTAGGGGTTGTTTTGATTTTATTTTATATGCCACTTTCACATACCAGAGCCTCATTTCTGTTGATCAGTTAAAGCCTTTTTAACTACATATAGCACTTTTTCATTGCTTTTATGATAAATAGAGAAAAGTGGCGATAAGACACCGTTCCCAGTTTCGCTCATCCCTCTAGAGAGAGAAATATCATCAGTTTTATAACCATATTTTACGGCGGAATAACCCTGGTGTTATATGTGGGAAACGAGGTGGAAAAACCGGGGTTTGAGGATGGTTTACTTTTGTGCCTTGATATTCTTCAAAGGGCTAGGTCTGTTGATGAGGCTGAAAAAAAGATCATTCACTTATTGGATGCGTACAAAGAGAGTCATCACAGTGGCAGGGTTGAGATGATTAAAGACCAGCTGGGGATCTGGGACATACTATAAAATTACTGAGATCAAGTATTATGGGGTTTGAGGTACTCGAAAAATGATTAAAAACCTCTTTGTCGTTGTTGCCACGGTTGGATTAACTACTTTTTTTTGGGAATCTGATGGATAAGCTCTCTTTGGAGTATGTTCCACTGCTTTTTTCACTATTTTTAGTCTAACACGCATAGAAACCACCGGTGGTTGTGTTGTCTTAGGATTCTAAAAATATTTCCCCAGACCACAGTTATAACAATAAATTGTATTTTACTTTCCTTTAGGCAGGATATAGTCCTTAGAATAGGTTATACGGGTTTCATAAAGAGGCTGTGATGAAGTGTAATGTATTCAAACCCAAATATACAAATATCAAAATATTTAAATATGTTAGTAGTTCAATAGGTTTGGATGATAAAGTTGTCTGAATTACCGTCTTGGATATGGGAGTTCCACGGTCACCACTGTCCATTCATGCCGATAGGGTATAGAATGGGAAAGCTGGCGATGTCAACACTTGGAGTAGAAAGAGCGAAAGATCATGGTATGTACGCGCTGTCAGAAATGGGTATAGGTCATCCTCAAACTTGTATGATGGATGGTATACAAACTGCCACAGGATGTACCTATGGTAAGCTCATGATGGAGCGGCTGAACTACGGAAAGGTCGCCTTCATACTGTACAAGCCAGAGAAGGGAGCGGTGCGAGTATCAGTCAAAAATGAGTTCTCCGATGAACTGAGTAAAGAAGAATTCTTCGCCTACCGTAAGAAGGGTGTTGAGCCCTCGGAGGTCCCTCTCGAGGTTGTTGACAATTGTGTCAAGGTTGTCATGGAGGCTCCCGATGAGAAGATGTTCAAGGTTGAGAGGCTACCCGAGTTCACGTTCACGAGACCTAAATCTAGCTTCAACAAAGCCAAATGCTCGAAGTGTGGTGAATACGTCTTTGAAAGGTATCTGCGCCTCGTCGACGGGGAGAAGGTGTGTATACCTTGCTCAAAGTATACTGGTGAGCATGTGGTGAATACGGTTCTGGACGCGTGGAGATAGCCGAACGACGGGTAGTGCGTCTGATGGAACTCTTTTTCTTACCATTATATTCGAAAATTTTGAGCACGAAAGTAGTTATTTGCTTAAAGCAGAGGAATGAGTCTCTTTGATACTCAATCAGGTAGCATTCGGATATGATCTTCAATACACCTTCGACAAGGGGCTTGTTGCTATAAGCGGAGCAACTGGATACGTAACGCGTCGCCTGAAGTTAGGCAATTCGATGTAGGTGAGCAACATGGATTTTAGTAACGTGCTTTTGCTTGCTGTCGTCTTTTCATTTCTGATAGCTTTTGTGTTCTCAATGTTTGGCCAAGGAGGCGGATCAGTATACTCGCCGTTGCTTATCCTTCTCGGATATCAGGCTTTGCTTGCTACCTCTACGTCTCTTGCGTTGAATCTGATAACTTCGTTGTCTGCGGGTTACATCTTCTACCGTAACAAAATGATTGACTTTAAAATGTCCCTCCTGTTTGTGCCGGGTATCTGCGTCGGTGCCTTTATTGGAGGAGCCTTATCCGATTTTGTTAATACCACTCTTTTGTTATGGATGTTCGTGGTTTTTCTGGTTGTTGCAGGGGCAAGGATGATCTACACGTATTGGGAGAAGGCGGTCGAGGAAACTCCTCCAAAAAGTCTTTCCACCACTTTGCACGCGGTTATCGTGTTTTTCAGTTTCGCTGTTGGGTTCATCTCCGGTCTGCTTGGGGTCGGTGGCGGTATACTTGTGGTCCCTTTCATTGTCTATTTCTTGAAATACCCGGCGAAATACGCGGCAGGATCGTCTCATTTGATTATATCCTTCTCCGCGCTTTCCGGAATAATAGGCCACGCAACGTTTCATAGCCTTGACATCGGCTTAATTTTAGTGACTGGAATCGCCGTTCTCATCGGTGGGAACCTTGGGGCGAGGATCAGCATGAG
>CAYTVK010000194.1:0-4627 GCA_964441725.1 uncultured Candidatus Bathyarchaeia archaeon
CATTGTCATGGCCTGAATGCGTTGTGCGTAGAATAGGTAGATGATGAATGCAAAACTAAACAGTGTCTGCAGTATCACACCTATCTGGCTGTCTTGCTGTAGTAGTTGTCCAAGCAGTTGGAACATTAAATTCACTGCTGTTGGTAACCGGGCAGGGGTTATAAAGTTTAGCATATTTAAGCAATATACTTATTAGATAAAGCTGAGAGTTCATCGTCTAGATTTTAGCAAGTTTTTTTAAACATGCACCGCGTCTGTTTCAGAGATGTTCCGTTACGCCGTTAAACGAATAATACGTGGGAAAGGAATATTTCTTTCCCTGTTTCTCAGCGTCGCCTTAGCGACGACTTTATTTGCAGGTATACTGCAGGGAGCTGACGCTGTTGGGGCGAAAAGCCTCGAACAGATATTCAAGTCGGCGCCCTATGATATTATAGATGAGGCTAGGGACAAGAACATAACAAAGACCCAGATTCTCAACGTTGATGATGTTCTGGGTAACATTGATGACGTTACACATATTGATCAATTCATCTGGGCTCCTGTGATGATGTATGAACCGGGTTCAAATCAAACAGTTGACGGCGTATATCTGGTGGCGATCCCGGATAACTCTACCTTCTACAAGGGGCTTCTTGGTATAGATCATCTTGAGCGGGGAAAGATCTACTTTGACGTGAGCTCCGCCCTCACTCAGGATTACCTGGATAATGGCTCAGTGGTTCTGAGCATCAGCACATATCTCTGGCAGAGCCCACCGGGTTTTGAGAATCGGCAGTTTAAGCTGCCGATAGGGGGCGCCGTAGCCGTGGAGGATACGACTTGGACTCTCTTTGTAGGCAGATATGACCGATATCTGAACGGGTTATTCAGCAGAAATGATCCAAGCCAGAAACGACCCAGCTATAATCTGCTCCTCATGAGCGCAAACACATATATGGATATTCAGAACAACCTCTTCGCTCAGGATAGGCGCCCCACTGATGATCAGCACGGCGTCGCTTTGGTTAATCTTGACCGCAGCCGTCTTGTGAATCCTTGGGATATTCCGGGAAGCATCTCGAACGTTAAGAAGATATTTGAGACGGTCAACGCGAATGGCGCCGAGTACTATTATACGCCTAGAAACTTCCTCGGGGAGATGCTGACCGCAATAACCCAGAACTCTAGCCAGATGAAGACAAGCACCGTGGTAGTAAGCCTACCCGTGTTCTTCACCGCATGGTATCTTGGCACGACGATAGCTGAGGTAGTTTTTGGGCTGAGGCGTCGTGAGATAGGGTTGCTCCTGACGCGGGGTATGAATACAAAGCAGGTACTTAGGATGCTGATATTCGAGGGCTTGATTGTCTCGCTTCTAGCGGGCGTAGTTGGCATAGTCTGTAGCAGCCTCATATTGCCTTTTGTTCTTCCCGGTTTGAGCCCAGTGGATGCGATACTTGCCATTAGTCCCATTACGTTGGGGGCTGTGTTCTTATTCAGCACGTTACTGGCTCTATTCTCATTGATCAGGCCGGCTCAGAGAGCGGTAGAGGTTAATATTGTTGAAGCTCTTCGTGAGCACGTCACTGATGAGGAGTCTGATTTCGAGTTGGGTGCTCCTCTCATTGCGCTTCTGCTGGGAGCCTATCGTTTCGCGATGATTTACTTCGGGCTTACCGTGGATATGTTTAAGCCTACTTCAACAAATTTGATCGTAACGTTGTTCTACTCGACGTGGTGGGGCACAGATTATCTGTTGAGCTTCATCGCCCCGATACTTTTCTTCTGGGGCTTTACCAAGATATTTGTATACTATGTCCCATTGTATCAGACGGTCTTAACCAAGTTCTCTGAATTATTCGTGGGAGACGCGGCTAAGTTCTCTGCTCTGAGTTCAAGCAGGAACCTCAAGAAGATCGCGGCAACCACATTCATGGTCGCCCTCATCGTAGGGTACAGCGTAACCGTAATAGGAAACGTTGCCACAAGCGAGGACTTCATGAAAAGCGCTGTATACACCTCTGTGGGAGCAGATGCAGCTGTCTGGCTGTTTGAGGGCCAAAACGCTAGGAACGTACTGAACGAGGTGAATCAGGTGAATGGCGTTGTAAATGCCTCGCTTGAGATATTATTCACACCGGATACCAGTCTTGGCGCTATCCCAGTGAGGGGTATTGATCCTTTGGCGTGGCGTGATACTGCATATATTCCTAATGACTTTGTCGATGATCCATCTGTATTTGATGTTATGAATAGAACCGGCAATGGGGCGTTGATCGAGAACGGCGCAGCGGTGGCCCTTGGATTAAGCGTGAACGATACTATGCTGGTGCAGACAGCAGCGAGAACCTATCAAGTGCAGATCGTTGGCATGTTCGGGAAAGCCTCAGGCGACAACTGGGTCCCATCAAACCCTGTGATGTATGTGAACAACGAGTTTATGAAGGGGATCAAGGAACGCTACATCGACCAGAGGCGTATAATAGTAAAACTACAACCCGGCGTAGACTATGATACAGTTGGAACTGCATTAGATAATTCGGACCCCGACATACAGAGGGTTGACATCGCTGCGGTGAACCTCAATAACGCGCTGGATAATCTATTGCTCTCTGGGCCAAAACAGATACAGGTGCTTGGCACATACTTCGCGGGCTTAGTCGCATCAGTGGGTATCGTCCTCATCATATCGACGATGATCCGGAGCAGGAACAAGGAACTCACAATAATGGCAATCAGGGGATACAGTCCACGGCAGATGGCCATAACATTGCTAACGGAAAACCTGGGCATGGACGTATTCGCCATAGGACTAGGGCTTTTCGTGGGAGTCTTCTCGCTATACGGTATAGTGAATCTATTGAACAACACCCTCACATTCATATTCCCCTACAGGGTGGTGTTCCCCCCGTCGGTGATTATCCAGTTAGGAATCATCGTTGGGCTCATAATCGTGTCCACCATAGTTCCAATCGTGGTGGCTGTTAACAGGATCTCGGCGCAGCCGGATCTGAAACTGGAGGAGTAAAAAGATGAGTACAAGAAACGCGGTTATCGCAAGAGACCTGATAAAGATTTACAAGATCGGTCAAATCGAGGTGCAGGCCCTGAGAGGCTTGAATGTAAACGTACGCAAGGGAGAGATGATAAGCATAATCGGGCCCAGTGGTAGCGGTAAATCCACGCTCCTGAACATCATCGGGGGGCTTGACAGGGCTACGGCTGGCTCAATAAAGGTCTTTGACACAGACCTGACCAATATGTCTCCAAGTGACTTAGTGAATTTCAGACGAGAGACAGTTGGCCACATCTTCCAGAATATGAATTTGATACCTACATTGACGGCGGCTGAGAACATTGAGCTACCTATGGCAGCGTTGGGCATCAAGGCAGATAAGCGGAATGAACGCATCCAAGAGCTTCTCAACGTGGTAGGTTTGCTTGATCGTAGCCATCACAAGCCCGGTGAGTTAAGCGGTGGCGAGCAGCAGAGGATTGCTCTGGCCGCTGCGTTGGCCAATGATCCTCCTCTCGTGTTGGCTGATGAGCCTACTGGTGAACTGGATACTGAGAACGCTAGGATAGTTGTGGAGTATCTGAGGAAGATCAATAAGGAGCTTGGGAAGACCGTTGTCATGGTTACTCATGACCCTAACATAGCTAGGATCTCTGATAGGATTCTGCGTATCCACGACGGCGTAGTGCAGGCTGATGTGGCTTCTATGGGTGATTCCGAGACTCCAGCCGGGGACTATACGAAGCTGTTACGTACTCGTGTCGGTGAGATCGAGGCGGATCTTTCTGGGCTTGATAGCCAGTTTAAGCAGGGTATTATATCTGGTGACGAGTATGTGAAGAAGCAGACCAGCCTGAAGAACACTGCTGATGTTTTAAGAGAGGAACTGCACCGCATGGGCGTAGTCAATTAAAGCCCACACCCTTATTTCATGTAACAGGTAGGTTGGATTTCCCGCATTATAACAAGGATTTATCGAGATTTAGGTATTCGTGTATGCGTTTTTATCTTTCAACGATTAATTAAAAAATAAGTGAACGCTAAGGCAGAGATTCTGCAAGACGCTTTTAGTTTGCCTCTGACGCGTGCACTTATTCAAAGGAAGAAGAGGAACGATGAATGAAAATTCAAAGCTAAAAGACGTTGATTCTTACATTGCCAATTCAGGCAAAGCCCGTTCGATACTCGAAGAACTCCGGGAAATAGTAAAATCCACTATTCCCGAAGCAGAAGAAGGAATAAGCTGGAATGTGCCATTCTTCAAATATTACGGTGCTCTTGCTGGATTTGCAGTATACAAGAAGCACGTTAGCTTTGGCTTGACAGATGTGCTTCAAAGCGAAGACCGCGAAATGTTTGAAGAAAAAGGTTACAAGACGGGAAATAAAACCATACAAATCAAATTCGACCAAAAAGTGCCGACCACCGCGATAAAGCAAATTCTAAAAACACAGGCAAAAATGAATGAAGCAAAACGAGCGACAAAATAAATAAACAATCAAGGTACGCGCACGCATGCAATTATTAAAGCGCTGTAAAATCTAGATACCATGACGAAGATGAATCCCCTGGTTGATGAATTTCTCGGTAAAGCCGAAAAATGGCGGGTAGAAATGGAGAAATTGAGAA
>CAYTVK010000195.1:0-4615 GCA_964441725.1 uncultured Candidatus Bathyarchaeia archaeon
CCCTTCTCCTCGGCGTCATCAATGATCTTCAAGTACTTCTCAGTGCTGTAGGGCTCATCTGCCCCCATCACACCTCCCATGAACTCGATCTTATCCCTTCTACCAGCCTCTTCAGCCGCCTTAAGCACCTTCTCCTTTATCTCAGCGAATCTATGACCCTGCCAAGGTGGAACAAAACAGATGTTTCCTTCCCGCCCAGTTAGGTTCAGCATCCTGTCTCCACTGCTGCCAAAGAGTATCTTGGGGTGTGGCTTCTGGACAGGTTTGGGTTCAAGCACCGCATCCTTGATGTGATAGTACTCTGATTCGTGTGTGACAGAATCCTCTGTCCACAGCCGCTTGATGATGCTCAACGCCTCGATGGTTTTATCAACCCTGCTCTTGGTTCCAAGCCACTCACTGTACCCCTCAAACTCAACCCTGCTCCAGCCAGCCCCAGCGCCAAGCAGCACCCTGCCACCAGATAATACGTCTAGGGTAGAGAGACGTTTCGCAAGTATCCCAGGATGCCTGAAAGGCAGAGGAGTGATCAATGTGCCCAGATGGATTCTCTCTGTCTTTGCAGCGAGATATGTTAACGTAGTCCATGTCTCTAGGGTATGATAGGGTCTCTTCATGCTATGCCCTATCTCCTCTCCCCACATGTAGTGATCCGGCATCAAAGCGCCGTCGATTCCCTGTCTGTCCGCTTCAATGACTCCACCCAGTATGTGGTCCATGTTGTCGTACAGATTTCCTAGTCCAGTTAAGAAGAATTTCACAAGTATCAGGAAGTAATAGTGATGGTCGTTTAAAACATTCAGCCTAATGAATGATTTATACTGGAATCTGTTCGATGAAGCTATATTCTATGATGTAACACTAAGGCGTGTGGGGGAGTATGTGGTATAACGATATTCTATTAATTTTGATGGGTTTCGTCGTTTTACTCATGATAGTGATGGCTCTCGTGGTCTCATCAAGAGTGAGAAAGCCACGTGTTGTGGAGCAAAAGGAAGAGGAAAAAGTGGAAAAGGTTCTCGTCGAGAAAGGTTTTGAGAACAATATAGTTGAGGAGCCCGAAGAACCTGAGGCTGATATAGAGGAAGAAGCCATCGAGTATGCTTCTGTATATATTGAGGAGCCTAAGGAGACAGAGTATGATGAGCCATTACGGGAGCAGATGATTGAGGCTGAATCGGTTCCAGAGGAGAAAACAATGGTTGAACCAGAGCCACCAGCCATCATTGAGTCTGAGCAAGATGAGGAAGAAACAGTAGAAATCACACCGGTGGAACCAATTATACTCGAATCAGATATCGAAGAACCAGAGACACAACCCCTCCTAGAAGAATCCCCCAGCATACCCGAACTAGAAGATACAATAATAATCACCCCAAATGAGTCATTTTATAGCCCATTACCAGAAACCCCTGAACCGGATGAGAGCGTCATAATCACGCCGAACGAAACATTCTTCGAGCCCATACCAGATGAAACAGAGCCAGAGTCCAAATCCAACATCGAGGAATCGCCAACACTGGAAGAACCAGAAACAAACGACATCGAAGACATCCCCGATGTAGAGTTATCCCCAGTGGAGCCGGAAGAAACCGAGCCAAGGCTGGAGGAAATTGAACCTGACATAGAAGAACCAACACCAGAGCCGGTTGTCCCAGTGATAGAGGAAAAACAGAGAAGCAGGGGAAGGATAAGAAAACCAGTTATAGATGAATCAGACCCAAGCCTTAAGATAGACCTTGGTGTGGAGACCTGCCCCCACTGCGGCTCCAAGGTGCCTGATACAATATACTGTATCAACTGTGGAAAACCTCTAAACCCCAACAGAGTGATAGAGCCAGAGGAAGAAAGCTAAACCTTCCTCAGCTTAACAGCGCATACCTTGAGTTCAGGAATCTTGCTGTCCGGGTCAAGAACCGGGTTGGTTAGCATGTTTGCCGCAGTCTCAACGAAGTGGAAGGGTATGAAGATCATTCCAAGGTCGCTGCGTTCGGTGATGTGGGCTTTTCCCTTGATGACGCCTCTTCTACTAGATACCTCAACCAAATCGCCCTCAGATAATCCTAGCGACGAAGCATCAATGGGGTTAATCTCGATGGGACACTCAGGGACAAGCTCATCAAGCACCTTGCTTCTGCGAGTCATTGTACCAGTATGGAAGTGCTCAAGCACTCGCCCAGTGGTCAACACATAGGGATAATCCTCATCAGGAAGCTCCTCAGCTGGCTTGTACTCCACTCCATGGAACCTGCCCAATCCTCTGCTGAACTGGTACCTGTGAAGGAACTGTGTGCCGGGGTGATCAAACACTGGACAAGGCCACTGAAGCCCATTACCATCCAGTCTCTCGTAGCTGATCCCACCATAAATAGGCGTCAACTGGGTAATCTCCTTCATAATATCCGCCGCTGAACCATAGAACATGGGGTAGCCGAGGGCTGTTGATACCTCGCATATGATCTGCCAATCTGGTCTGCTTTGGCCCGGTGGCTCAACGGCTTTCCTGATCCGCTGTACTCGTCGGGCTGTGTTTGTGAATGTACCGTTTTTCTCGGCGAAGCAGCTTGATGGGAGCACAACGTCAGCGTATTGAGCGGTTTCGGTGAGGAAGATATCTTGCACAACCAAGAAGCTGAGCTTTTTAAGGCTCTCCTCAACGTGGTTGATATCAGGTTCACTGAGCATCGGGTTCTCACCCATGAGGTACATTGCCTGAACGTCACCGGTCCTGACTGCGTTAAAGGCTTCAACCACTGTCAAGCCGCTCCATTCATCGAGTCTAGTGTTCCAAGCCTCCTCGAATTTAAGCCGAATCGCCGGGTCTTCGACGCTCTGATACCCATTATAGACATTGGGTAAAGCACCCAAGTCACACGCTCCCTGAACATTGTTTTGGCCACGCAGGGGGTTTACGCCTGCCCCGTATTTTCCCACGTTCCCAGTGAGCATGGATAGATTAGCTGTGCTGAGCACATTGTCTGTACCCGTGGTGTGCTGGGTTATCCCCATGCTGAATATTATGGAGGCTTTATCTGCCTCCGCGAATAGCCTCGCAGCTTCTCTGAGACTTTCTATTGGCACACCGGTTATTCTTTCCACACGCTCAGGCGTGTATTTCTCTACTGTCAGCTTTAGCTCTTCAAAGTTCTCTGTACGCTCTGCTATGAAATCCTTGTCTTGAAGACCTTCCTCAATGATTATGTTCATGATACCATTCATCAAGGCGACATCAGTGCCTCCCCGGTGCCGTAACCACAGAGTTGAGTCACGTACGAGCCCAATCTTTCTCGGATCAGCGACAATGAGCTTAGCTCCTCTATCGAGAACCGCCTGTCTGATGTATTTGGCGATAACAGGGTGGTTCTCGGTGGTGTTGCTTCCTATTACGAAGAAGCAGTCGGTGTCAAGCATCTCCTGAATGCTGTTGGTCATGGCGCCTGATCCAAACGCTTTCACCAAGCCGGCGACTGTTGGCGCGTGGCAGAGACGGGCGCAGTGATCGACGCTGTTGGTGCCCAACGCGGCTCTCACAAACTTCTGGAAGAGATAATTCTCCTCGTTTGTGCACTTTGCGGAAGCCAGCCCAACGATGGCTCTGCTGCCGTACTGTTCCTTTATCTCAGCTAGCTTACCGGCGACGAGACTGATGGCTTCACCCCAAGTGGCTTCCCTGAACTCACCGAAGTCATCACGTACAAGGGGAGTTGTGAGTCGATCCGGGCTGTTCACCCAGTCATACCCGAATCTTCCCTTGACACAGAGGCTTCCACGGTTCTCCACACCGTCTTCCTTGCCCATGACTTTCACGATCGTGTTATCCTTGGTGTAGAGTTCCAGTGTGCAGCCGACACCGCAGAATGGGCAAGTAGTCTCGGTCATTTCAAGCTCCTTCCAGCGTCCCTTGAATCTGCTGGGTTTCTCGATTAATGCACCTGTGGGGCAGACCTGTATGCATTCGCCGCAGCTTACGCAGTCGCTGTCGATGAACAACTCGCCAAGCCCAGCTATTACCACTGTATCGTAACCTCTGTCCCTGTAGTTCAAGATGTCGTGGTGGCGCACCTGATTGCATGCCGCGAGGCATCTTCCGCAGAGTACGCACATGTTTGGATTGTTTATGATGGCTGGGCTTGTCTTGTCGATTGGTTTATCTATGTCTTGTACCGGGAAGCGTGGATTATTCATGTCTATTTCGAGTTCGTAGGCTAGGTCCTGCAGTACACATAGTCCATCCTGTTCGCATGTTACACAGTCTGCTCGATGGTTTGATAGCAATAATTCTAAGTTGAGTCTTCTAGAATCCAGTACGCGTTTGTTATTGGTCTCAATCTTCATATCCTGAGAAATTGGGGTAGTGCAGGCTGCCTCCAGTCTGTCGCTTCTCCCTATGTCAACGACGCACATTCTACATGCACCATTCGATGGCAGTAGTGGGTGATGACATAGAGTGGGTATGTGTATCATATTCTCCTCTGCTACTTCCAGTATTGTCTGCCCTTTCTTGCCCGAGACCCTGCGTCCATTGATGGTTAATTCTACGGACATCTTTGCCACGCCTCCTGTATCGCGGAGAATGGACACGTAATGTAGCATTTCCCGCATTTGATGCATATCT
>CAYTVK010000196.1:0-4598 GCA_964441725.1 uncultured Candidatus Bathyarchaeia archaeon
CCACAGGTGGCAGATTCAGCCTCCTGAAGACATCGTTCAGCATGGTTGCCAGTAGGACAGCGACAAGGGCAACGTAGACACATATAACTGAGATAGATTGGCAACAATCATATATTAAAAAAAAGAGGGGTTAGGGCTTATCCCTCTCAAGTACCCCTGATAGGCACCCTACTGCCCCAGCGGCTTTAATCAACTCCTTGATCATCACCGTCCTGCACTCGATCCCCAAGTCATCAAAGAATGCTTCTGTAATCGGGTTTCCACCCGGCATCAGAATCTTACGTGGAGCCAGCGTCACCAAGTTCAATGGCATACCGCTTGAAGCCTCATCAAGATCCGGTATGAAATAGACCGAGAAACCACGATCCCTGAGCTCAGCGACAGCATCATAGGGAACCCTACCCGGCCAGCACAGCGCCAAATCCTCATCAACAATCCTCAACGTACCCATAAGATGCATGCTACCATAGGGTAAACCAACGTGGAAGACATCAACACCCATCTCATTCAACACGTCCGCCACCTGAGCCAACCCCTCATGATTAGTCCTATGCCCTGTAGCCACCATAACAGTGTCCTCGTCTATCCAGGCAGCGTCAGCGCCCTCAAAGACACCTGTCCCCCTGATACTCTTAACGATGGGAACCCCCAGCTCAGCGAGACGCCTAGCAACCCAGCGCTCCTCCCCAGCCCTCACAGTAGAGGCGGGTCGAGCCACGATGGCTCCCTCTGGCGTCATGAACATTAGGTCTGCCACAAACATCTGGTTCGGCGTAGGGACACCAGTTGGATCAACGTAGTGAACCTTCACACCCTCCGCCCTGTATGCTTCAGCCAGCGAGTCATGCTGCTTTGAGGCAAGCTCCGTGTCTGGGATGTCAATCATCTGAACCTTGTCGGGGTCAACGAGCTCACCCATTTCTGATCCGGGTCGATGAAGTAATACAGCCTTCAAAGGCAGGTACTGGGTGGATATCCCGCAGCAGCCCCACAGATCGCCTATCTCCTCCCTCAGAGAACGGGTACGGGGAGACCATCCTTTTCCGCCGAAAGCCGAGAACTTGGATAAATCCTTCATACCGTGTAGGGGGAACTCACCCGGTTTAAAGACTCCTACAATGAATAAGATTCATATCAAGGCTGGGTACTCTAGTGCCCAATGTTAGACACGGGAGTCCTCATAGTGGTGGCGTTCTTCATCCTCATAGCCAGCACTATAAAGGGGCTCACGGGGTTTGGATTCGCGTTAACATCACTGCCGCTGTTATCCATATTCATATCCCCAAAGACAGCTGTCCCCCTCATCACAGTATGCAGCGTATTCCTTGACGGCTACACGCTCTACGAGGCAAGGAGATCAGTGAAATACAGGGAGATAATCACACTGGTGATAGCCGGGATATTGGGGATGATTCTGGGAACCTACTTCCTTGTTTCCCTCGACTCTCAGGAGCTAAAGATAGCCATAGGCGTTGTCACTGTTCTATTCGCCGCTGCGTCCATGATGGGTATCAGACGAGAGGTATCAAACACAAACGTCGCTAACATACCAGTAGGCTTGATAAGCGGAATCCTCGGTGGCTCCATGTCTATAAGCGGTCCACCAATAGTGTTCTTCTTCAACAACCAGAAAGTGGAGAAGACAACATTCAGAGCCAACCTAATAGCCTACTTCTTCAGCCTATACGTTGCCACGATACCAGCCTACGTATTCGGTAACCTCATCACACTAGACCTGCTTAGCTCATCGGCGGTCATGGTGCCAGTGATGTTTCTGGGAGCAACCATAGGCATCCATCTATCGAAGAAAGTAGATGAAAAAGTCTTCAAGAAGATAGCTCTCCTTCTTGTATTGACTACGGGGATTATGGCGATTCTATCAGCCCTCAACGTCATTTAGAATATTGATAGATTTTTAATGGCCTCTCCAAGAGTTAGGGTGAATAAAAATGGGTGCAAAGAATACATTAATCGCTTACATGACATCGGGGGGCGTTACGAAGGAGTACGCCACAATCATAGGCAGGGTGCTTGAGGAGAATGGCTACACTGTTAACCTACTGGATATCAACAAGAACCCAAAACCAGAGACCGCGGAATACGACAGCATAGTAATAGGCACAGGGGTAAGAGCCCAGAGAATATACCGCAAAGGGCTTAACTTTATGAAAAACGACTTCGCTGGGAAACCCGTAGCATTTTATATATCATCAAATGAAGCAGGCACACCCGAGAGTTATCAGGACACTGTAGACAAGTACATGAACCCCATCACGGAGAATCATCCAGATCTCAACATCGTGGCAGAAGACGGATTCGGTGGGCGAATCCGGATATTCGGGAGGACAGTTGTAGACCTCACTGATCCCGGTAAGGTTGAGGAATGGGCAAAGACACTTGTAGAATTACTCTGATCACCGATCAAACACTACCTGTTCTCCAACCATCTGCAGATCATCAAGCAGCCTCAACATATTGTCAACAGAGGAAAGCTGAACCATGCTCTTCCTCAAATCAACTGCATGAACACATCCAATGAAATACCTCGGCAAGACACGTCTCATCGAGACGACCCCATCATTCTCCCCCATAAAATCAACCAGATACTCAAGATGCCTCCTGCATACCTCTTTCCGCTCAACAAGAGAAGGCTCAACGTAAGGTTCGCCACTGAAAACAGCACTGATCTCCTTTACGATCCACGGGTTTCCTATCAAACCACGTCCCGGCATCACAGCTTCAACCCCAGTCTGCTCCACCATATTCACCACGTCAGCGCCAGTAAAGACCCCACCATTACCAATCACAGGAACAGTAACAGCCTCAACCACGTCGCGAATAGCATCATAGTTGACGGGCTCACCGAACTTTTTCTCGCCACTCCGCCCATGAACAGTAATAAATGAAACACCGGCATCCATGAGCATCCTCGAAAAATCCACGACATTGATCTCTCGCAGTGACTCACCGAGCCTGACCTTACAGGAGACAAGTATGGAGACGGCGTCAACAACTGAGCTGGCTACCTTAGAAGCCTTATCCATGTTTCCCATCAGTGAGACGCCTGCTCCGTTACTGATCACGGGCTTCACAGAGCACCCCATGTTGATGTCAACGTAGTCAAAGCCCATCTCCTCCAATATGGAAGCAGCCTGAGCCATCGAGACAGGGTTATCACCGAAAAGCTGTGCACCGTGAAGATGTCTGCCTTGTGGCTTTTCAAGCATCTTCAACGTCTTTGGACTGTACCTCAGAACAGCCTCAGAGCTAACCATCTCAGTACACAGAAAAGGGGCATTAAACTCAGAGAGAATCCTCCTGAAAGGATAATCAGTGTACCCAGCTAGTGGAGGTAGGAGCAGCTTCTCTTCCCTTAGACGCTTCACGAGGTCTCTGCTGGACATTACCCACAATCACCTAACAGCCACTCATAAATATTCCACAGAAAAGAAAAATGGTTAAAAAAGTGATTTTAGGCGAGGTCCATTCCGACGCCCTTGGCCTTGGCCAACTCATACACCTTGCTCGCTGTGCCAACATCCTGTATAGCCAAGCCAGTTGCCTTAAACATGGTGATCTCGTCGGGGGATTCACGTCCTTTCTTCTTACCGGCAACTATCTCACCCATCTCGGCGTAGATGTCAGCCTCGCTGACGGCTCCCTCATCCTTGGGTACCTTGAAGTCGCCCACGACGAAAGCCTGTGGGATGAAGTCAACCACACGTTTGTCGCATTTCTTGATGGCGCTAGTCATTAACTCGCGTTTAGCGCCTGTATCTGCTCCGATAGCTGATAGGTGTGCTCCTTTCTTCAGCCACGCGCCATCCATGAAGGCAGTTGGGCTAGGCGTGCATGTGATGACGATATCGCTTCCCTCAGCAGCCTCCTTGGCGCTCTTCACAGCCACGAAGTCAACCTTGGGGAACATTCCCTTCATCTCCTTCACGAACGCCTCCATAGCCTCAGGGATAATATCGAAGACCTTGACCTTCTCGATACCCGGTCTGACCTCCATCAACCCCATTATCTGACTCCTACCCTGCACGCCTGTGCCGCAAACACCAGCGATCTTGCTGTCCTTCCTGCTCAGATACTTGATGCCTGTCGCTCCAGCCGCGCCTGTCCTGAGAGCTGTGATGTATGTGCCATCCATGATGGCCAGCGGCATACCGTTCTCTGGGCTGTTAAGTATAATACGCGCGATTACGGCGGGTAATCCATAGTCTTTCTTGTTACCAGGGTGCACTGTCACTATCTTGGTGCCTGCGGCGTTTAATCCAGGCATATAGGCTGGCATGGCGATTAGGACGCCTTTGTCGAAGTGAAGGTAAACTCTTGGGGGCATCTCGATGTTATCGTTACCCATCTCCCTGAAGCCTCCCTCAACGGCTTCTAGGGTGCTTTTCATGTCAAGAACCTGCTTGACCTCATCCTGTGTTAGGTAGAGTGTCATATTGAATCACCACTTGATGGGCTCGCTGGGCTTTTAATGATTTCGAGCCAAGGAAAACCCCTATTTATCTTAGTTTTTATTGATGTTTAATCAATGTGATCTAAACTTCCTCTATTTTGTCTCATTGATTCCTGTTTGTTACACA
>CAYTVK010000197.1:0-4591 GCA_964441725.1 uncultured Candidatus Bathyarchaeia archaeon
ATTCAAACACAATAAAGCCTAGTGGGCTATTCATCTTCCGTTTCAGGCTCAGCCGGTGGGCTGTTTTCTGGCTCATGTGTGTCTGGTGTAGGCGGTCTAATGTTCTCACCTGTTTTGAAGTTACCAGAGGACATTACTCGAAATAATAATACAAGAACCGCGAGGGAGACAAGAACAAGCAACCCTAAGAGTATCTGATCAATCACCATATCGACAACTAGTAAGAATTAACATTATATAAATTTAAATAATAAAACCGGGTTAATCCTGAGCATAAATCTTCTTATACACCTTAGCCTTGCTCAGGGTTCTCTCATGCTCCTTAGCCATGTACGCGTGCTCAGCCTCCCTACACTCCCTGACAGGCTTGGCTGGAACCCCTAGTACGAGCTGATTCGGGGGAATCTCAGACCTTGGGGAGACGAGAGCACCAGAGCCGATGATGGACTTGGACCCTATCTTGGCGTTATCCAGCACAATAGCCCCAATACCAACGATGCAACCATCCTCTACCTTGGCTCCATGTACAGTAGCCCCGTGGCTGATGATAACATCCTCACCTATCTCAACAGGGTTCCCTGTAGGAGCCTCAATCAAACATCCCTCAAGAACAGTGGTACGTGCGCCGATAACCACAGTATCATCATCGCCCCTTATGACGGCGTTAGTCCAGACATTGACATCCTCCCCAAGAGTAACATCGCCAATAATCCATGAACCCGGAGCCAGAAACACGGAGGGATGAACTTTCGGCTTCTTACCCTCAAACTCAACGATACTCAATACATCTCACCTGATACCAAAGAAACAAGGCACCTAAGAAAAAAGAGTATCGAACTAGCTCATCTCAAGCATACGCTCAATGGCTACCCTTGCACGACTCGCGGCCTCAATGGGAACCTCAACAACAGGCTCCTCCCCCACCAACGCCATATACAGGTTCTCCAAAGTAATCCGCTTCATTGCGCCACAGACCGCGTACTTCTTCGCAGGCAAGAACGTCTTCTCAGGATTCTCACGCTGAAGCCTATCAATAAGCCCCTCCTCGGTGCCAACGATAATTACCTTGGCGTCTATTGCCTTGGCTCGCTTCACCATACCACCGGTGCTGAGAACATAGTCAGCCTTCTCCTGAAACTCTGGCTCACACTCTGGATGCGCCCACACCTCGGAGCCGGGATACTGCTTTTTTAACTCCAATGCCTCACCTCCACCACCGATAAACCTGTGAACCATACAATGACCATCATCAGGTACGTTAATTAGCTCCATCTCTGGAACCCGCTTCTGGACAAAATAACCAAGATTCTTATCAGGACCAAAAATAACCTGCTTTACACCAAGCTGTCTAACAATCTTGTCAGCGTTAGCGCTGGTGCATGTCACGGTTGCCTCAGCCTTTGCCTCAGCCAAGGTATTAACATAAAGAACCACAGGTGCCTCAGGGTACTTCTTCTTTGCATCAAGCAGAACATCCATGGAGAGCATACCAGCCATAGGACATACAGCCTTCCCACTGGGTATGATCACCTTCTTCTCTGGGTTCAAGACCTTAGCTGTCTCAGCCATAAAGTCTACACCGCAGAAGACAATCATATCAACGTCGCTGGCTTTCTGAGCCTCCCTGCATAACTCAAGGCTATCGCCGAGAAAGTCCGCTATCTCCTGAATCTCAGGCACCTGATAATTATGGACAAGTAATAACGCGTTTTTCTTTCTCTTTATCTCAAGTATCTTTTCTTGAAGAGTATTCATTGTATCATCTCAATCTCGAGTTTAACATCCAAGCTGCGTACACTGTGGGTCAACGCCCCTAAACTCACGACATCAACCCCAGCAGCAGCGTAGTCACCAGCGTTTTCAGCGGTAATACCTCCAGAAGCCTCATAGATTATCCCGTCTCTGAGACCAAGTTCACCAAGCTTGCAGAGATTCTTCTCAATCTCATCAGGACTCATGTTATCAAACATGATGATGTCTGCACCAGCGCGGGCAGCCTTAACGGCATCATCGAGACGCCTTACCTCTATCTCAATCATCTTTGTGAAGCTGATCCCCCTGCGTGCACGCATAACCGCCTCAGAGATATCGGGAACAAGCTCAAGGTGATTATCCTTTATCAACACACAGTCATCTAAGCCAAACCTATGAGGGTCACCACCACCATGCACCACAGCCCGTTTATCAAACTCCCTAAAGCCCGGTAACGTCTTCCGCGTAGCAGCTACACGAGTAGAAGAATTACGCCTCACAACATCCTCAACGACTTTAGCAGTCTGGGTAGCTATACCTGCCATACGCCCCACAAGATTCAACGCGAGTCTCTCCCCCATGAGAAGAGCCCTTGCAGAGCCCTCAACATCCAACAGAGTCTTCCCAGCCTCTGTCCACGCCCCATCGTTCGCATGATAATGGACACGACATCCAAGCACAGTGAAGACCGTCGCAGCCTCCATTAAACCAGAGACCACACCGGGCTCCTTGAAGAAAAGCTTGGCTCTCGCCATCTGAGAATCAGGGATAAGGGTCTCGCTTGTAATATCTCCGTATCCGATATCCTCATCCAAGAACTTCTTGATCCTCTCAACTAACCGGTACTCCAAAGGCTCCATACATTCACACTCCAGACATCCAGACTTGTCTCATGGACAAAGCAACATACCTTTTAACATTAACGGGAAAACCCTTTAAAAACTAAAAGCCCTCTCAGAGTGACTAAACTATGCCAGATTATAGAAAATACTTAATGGAAAACGGAACAGGAGTCGATCTACACGGAAAAGACGAGACAAAGGCAGCCCAGAAAGCAGTAAAGGACGCCATCAGTCACAGCAGCATGATAGGACTAGGCTCACTATTCAAGATAGGCAGCTTCAAGGAACTAGAAGAAGCCCTCATGGTGGACGTAACCATCGCGACCCCTAACCCAGATAAAGTAGATGGAGAAGCAGTGCTCAGTGTGCTTCCAGAAGGCGCTCGAAGAATCAACATCATCAAGGGAGGGATGATCTGGCCACCAGAAAACATCAGCCCAGATGCCAAGAGCCATGAAGTTGTGATCGCTAACGCAGTCATCATCGTACTGGTGGATGTAGATAAAGTAGAACGAAGATAAACCCCACTTTTCATCCCAATTAGTCCACAAAGTTTTATCATATCTCTAGCGTAATACCTTGATATGAGCCAGATAGTAAGTCGCATCTGGAAACCAGTCCAGAGAAGAGGCGCAGAACGCTACCTACAACTAACAGTACTCAGCTTCGCAGCATCAGTGAGCCTAACTAGACTCATACTAGAACTCACAGGGTACCCACAGCTAGGAAACCAGACACTGCACATTGCCCACGTATTATACGGCGGCGTCATCCTCTACATAGCCAGCCTACTGCCATTGTTGTACGCTAACCGTTGGGCATACACTTGGAGCGCCATACTGTCTGGGTTGGGGGTCGGCTTATTCATCGATGAGGTGGGAAAATTCATCACTCAGAGCAACGACTACTTCTTCCCAGCCGCAGCACCAATAATCTACGCTTTCTTTCTCCTCACAGTACTACTCTATCATAGAATAAACAGAGAACAACAAATGGATGTAAGAGCATCACTGTACTCAGTTTTAGAAGTTCTGCAAGAGGTACTTGACCACTCATTCGAACCCAACGAGCGTGAGGAGATGAAACTACGACTCAACTACATAATCAAGGAGACAAAGAACCCCAACTTCAAATCTCTGGCACAAGAACTCAGCGACTTCGTGGAAAGCGACGCTTTAGAAACAGTAATAGAGAAACCCAACGTATTCGACAAAATAATCTCACAGTGGAGTTGGTTTGAGGATAACTATCTCTCAGAGAACAGGCTTAAGGCAGTCATAATCATAAGCCTCATAATATTAGGCGTACCAAGCCTCATCCAGCTAATCAATTTCATACAAATCGCCCAGAACCCAATCACACGCGACACCTACCTCCATGCAATCGCAGTCGAACTCCCCCACATATCAAACAACGGCACCATGTGGGCATTCATACTCATAATGATTGACGGACTCCTCGGCTTCCTCCTCTCGCTGGGAGGAGCCCTAATATTGATCAAGAGGAAAAACTGGGGCACAGAGATTGCCTCCATAGCACTCGTGGTAAAACTAGTAGCACTAAACCTACTATTATTCTACATTCAACAATTCACAACAATCATAACAGCAGGCTACCAGTTCATCATACTGCAGGGAATCTACTTCTACCAGCGAAAATACATCAAAAAACCAATAGTTGCCTAAAAAAAAGAAAAAAGAGGTTTACTCCAATCTGTGACCACAGTGGTTACAGAACTTACCCGGAGACGCAGGCTGACCACAGTTAGGACAGAATCTAACACTCTGAGAAGCATCCGTTGAGGGCGGAGCCTGATAAGGTTGTTGAGGCTGATACTGAGGCTGCGCACCATTCGGTTGAGCACGCCTCTCATCAATCGTCTCTTTAGCAACCTCAATACCCTGACCTGCTAGCTCAGCACCCTTACTGATACCTATCCTCGCAAGTTACCAAGCTGCACCGAGACCTTTTTTAGCCTTCTCGGCAACCTCATCGAT
>CAYTVK010000198.1:0-4571 GCA_964441725.1 uncultured Candidatus Bathyarchaeia archaeon
GTCCCGCGTCAAACTCCTCCAATATAGCCTCAACGTTCACAGCAGCCGCTTCAGCAAGAGCTCTGACACTCTCACCAGGCACAGCCCTACTCGGCACAAGCAAAGTCGTAGCTCCTAGAATCAGAGAAGCTAACCCTATGCTCGTAAAAGTCACATCGCCCAGTACCCAGTACGAGAAAGCCGCGAAAGGTGCACCGAAAACAAGCAGAACAACACCAGCATGAGTGTATCTATCCACGATACTCACTCAACACCCTCCAGCGCCAGCATATGGTAGCCATACTTCCTGTAAACCCCGACAACAACAAGTACCATGGTTAACAGACTTAAACCAGCGTATATCGGGTTCAACCTAATCCCCCAAGGCGTATAATTCAACACCAAACCAACCAACGGCACCAAAGCGAGGCTCAGCCCAACCCCCAACGCGAACCGCTCCAAATCCTCCAACTCGTCACGCTTCGGATACAATGCCTCGATAAACACAGCGCCGGGCACATATAATACATACACCGCGCCGAAAACATACCTTAGATAGATCCAAGGAGCGGCCTGAGGCAGGACAAACACAGCTAGGCTAGTCAACCCGAGGAAAACAAGCACAGTCCAAGCCCAAGCCGAGTACCATGAAGCAACAAACCCTGTGAGGCTCCTAGGAGGACTACCATCCACCAACCGTATATCCCCATACTTGTCACCGTAGTAGATGATCCGAGACCCCTCAACAATATCAAACCCTGCTGCATCAAGCTTACCCAAAAGAGCTTCCACAGACTCCCCCTTGCTCTCAGAGAGTAAATTCTTCGCCTCCTCTGGTACAACATATTCGGGCTCCTCTACCTCCTCAGGCTCATCAAGCTCCTCATCCGAGACCTTTAGGAAGTCTCGTATTCTATCTATTATGGACATTAACCGGTCTCCGTGACGTTCAGCCAGAGCTGGTTCCACCTGTTATGGTACTCCCATGAGCCGAGTTCAGGGTTGTATCTATGCATCTCGAAGACTAGGCGGAGGTTCGTACCAGATTCTGGGATACTCAAAGTAATGGGCATCGTAGTATTCTGCTTGTTAGCTAACGCTATATCGTAGCTCGTCAAGACAGGGGCAGGGTAAGGCTCTGTATCACTCACATTAAGGTCTCGGCTCCCAAGCTTCACGTAGACCCTGTAGAGCTGCGTTGAGCCCATATGGTTCCCCACATACAGGTACAGGTTAAAATCCTCACCAACAGCCAGCTCCCTTGGATAGTCACCTATCTTCAGGTTGGGTCCAAGTATCCCTAACTCGCTGAAGGGCTCAACTACTCTGTCGGCGAAGAACGCCTGAAACACGGTGAACCCAGCTATTACAAGAAGCAACCCCACAGCTACAGTCTTCAGGTCCTCATCTATCACTCTACAATGTACCCCCGTTTGGTTCTACGCCAGAGCCTCCAGAACCACTCATCGCCACGCATCCAGACAACAACCGCGAGCCCAACCAATACAGCAACCTTCACAACTGCCACCCCGATGTCTACGTTGCCCTGCTGGACTGCCGCAGCCTGTAGAGTCCCGGACTCTGTGATGATGTCATTGAAAATCAGGTTAGCGTTTGAGACATTCTCGTTCCCTGTGTCAATCAGCCTCAACGCCTCATCATAGTCAGCCACGAGACCTGTGACGTTTGCTCCAGCTTGCTCAGCAGCTATGATAGCTTCAAACGCTGTGACCTTCTCTGCCTCAAGAACCTGAGCCCCAGCAATAGGCAAAGTAGATGCCAGCAATAGCAGAACTAGCAGCATTTTCAGCTTCATAGATAAATCGGCTCCAATTCCCCAAGCTTCAACTGAGCCTCATCTAAGTTAATGGCGATCGGAGTACCGGAGCGGAGCAGTGACCTATTCACTTTATCAATCTGGCTCCAAACCCTGTAAGCGTTCTCCAAACCAGTATACCTCCAGGGTGTGCACGGCTCCAGAACAACAAAACGAGACCTGCTGGTCCGAGCCGTATAGTTTAGCTCTATGAGATCCGAGGGGTTACCAGCCAGACTGGTAATATAGACCACTCCTCCATACTTTGAACCATATAACTCATCTTTGAGAACACCAAGCTCCGTCTTTGCCTCAGGTAACCGGTCTGCGAGTATCCTACGAATCCGAGCATTGTACGCTGGGTCCAGTAAATCATAGTAACTCATAACCTTAGATTCATGGGTCTCCAATACGTGGCGGAGGGCAACGGAGACAGCGAACCCAGAGTAAAGCTCAGGGAAATGACTGCAGACGCCATCATCGAGCACAGTCAACCCTATGACCCAGCCCCGCTCGGCGAAGCTCAGCACGGTCTGCAGATACGATGCAGCCAATACATCAGCAGAAACAGGGTCACTTACACGGACATCATAGATTATGTGTACTGCACCCGATCCCTCAGTATAGTACTCCTTCACAATGAACTTACCCAGCCTCGCAGTAGCCTTCCAGTCTATCTGGCGGAGATCATCCCCCTCAACATACTCACGGCTATCAGCGTACTCGTAGCCACGCCCCTTCACTGTGGATGTCTGCTCACCTGCCCCGAGGATACCTTGGCCCTCAAGATACTGCAACGCATCCAACGAAACCGAGAATACTCTCGGGAAAACCTTGAAGCTGCAATTGAGGCTTAGCTCGGTCTCGCCCCTCAACAGATTCAAGCTATCCGTGACCTCCGCCGAGACCTCCTTGAACCTGTAGTTGGCTGCCAGGGATGGTTTGAAGAAGTAGTTCCTAGTCTGTTTACCTGTTCGTAGAAACGGTGGCTGTAATTCTCCATAGGGTAGGCTTATCCTCAGCTCGGTTGGGCTGTTTGATTCAACACTTAATGTCTCAGAGTACTTTGATCCCGCTGTAAACGAGGCGTCAACCACGTTGGGGTTGAATGAGGCCTGTTCTGGTAGTTCCCTTAACTGGCCTCTGATCCCTATGTATCTATAACCGAGGAATCCGAGACCAAGTAGACCTACCCCTATCAGTAGGTAGTCTATGAATAAGGCACCCCATAGCACTACAACTATGCTGGCGAGCAGTAATCTGCCACCCGTCTCAGTAAACTCTATCCTCAAACCGATCTATAACCCATTGGCTGATTCAAGTCAAGCACCGTTAAATAATCTATGAAGTCATGGTCTCCTATCCACCTAACAGAGTCCCTGTACCCCAGCTTCACAGCCTGCATCACAACCTCAACTAACCTATCGATCCCATAGGACTCGCGGTGTCTCTGGTATCTGCTCTTCAACGCCTCCACTAGCTTGGTCACTATCTCTGCTAATTGTTCAGAAAGCGTCACATTAGATACCCGGTCCACGATCCTGGATGATAGGTAGAGAATACCTCTCTCAAGGCTATCCAGTGCACGGTAGAGTACTTTTTGCCTTACCGCCTTAGCTCTAAGAGTAGATAGGAATTCTCCAGTAAACATACCCGGAAATCAACACAGCCTAGTTATTAGTTGTTTCTTATAAGCCTCGGGCTTTAAAACTCATGCCTCGAAAAAAGGACCAAAATAGGGCTTAGTTTGAAATTTTTTTCACAATTAGCTTAATAAACTCTAATGAACTACAGTAAGAGCACTATGGCTGTTATAACCTTCGATACACCTGTGACTTGCAGTCACTGTGGTGCACATAACTTCAAGATACAGGGAGTAATCTACAATGGAGACCTGAATTACATGAAGCTATCCGTGAAATGCATGAGATGTGGCACACCAGCGGAGACAATAAAACAGGGAAAAACGCAGCCATAACCGATACAACAATAGGTGCCAACTACGTAATAGGCGACGACATCTGTCATACCGTCCAACAATTTGCATATGCTGAGGCTTAACCTATACTCTATTAAAATGTGATATTGACATGAATCATAGATCTGAAGGTAATTTATGTAAAAAAGGAAAGGGTTAGGTCTACTCTAGGACCATTATGGTATTGTAGACCGCTGGTAGCTGGCGATCGATGGTCAGGACTGCTCCAGTCGCTGGCCTCAGCTCGATCCTGAACTCCTCGTATGGGTGAGTATACACGTTATCCATTGATCCCTGAGCTGGATCAACGCCAGTGGCGTTATCAATCTCACTGAAGTCAATGGTTACTTTGAACTTCTCACCTGTCTCACACAGAGAGTCGCCGTCACTGTTGACACCCTGGATGGTCATGATGGTTCCATTAGCGTTGTATATCTCGCCGTGGCATCTAGCGTTTGTGTATGTTGCTACGAGTTTACTGTCGTCTAGGTCAACTGGTGTGTGTCCTTGGCTGAGCTTGATGTAGAAGGTCAGCTTCGTTAGGTCGATGTCCGCCTGGTCTCCGCCTGTGTTGGCGAATTGGCCGACGACGCCGCTGTCAACTAGCAGTGCGCTGCTCGCTTCGCTCATACCGCTTGAGATTACTGACTGTGCTTTTTCGGCTGTCAGGAAACCCATGTTGAGTACTACGAATGCGAACGCTGCTGCTGTGATGACGAACGCCACTAATATGATGGCAGTCTCTAAGCCGGTCATACCGCTTCTTTTAGATAGTTTCATTTCTTGTTTCTCCTCCCC